>DASZFE010000065.1:0-5199 GCA_035940155.1 Solirubrobacteraceae bacterium
CTGCTCTTCCTGATCCCGTTCGTGGACTGGGGGCGGCCGTTCTCGTGGGGGCACCTGGACCTGCTGGCGCTGCTCTCCTTCTCGGTGTCGCTTGCGTTCTTCAACCACGCGAGGATCTACGCCTCGGTCCCCCTGGCGTACCCGCCGCTGATCTACCTCCTTTTGAGGATGCTCGCGCTCGCGCGCTCGCGGCGACCGTCGGGGCGTCTGCGCCTTCCGGACGGGCGACGGGGGACGTTGATGGCGTTCGGGGTGCTCTTCCTGCTGGGCTTCCGGGTGGGGCTGAACGTGACGGACGGGAACGTGATCGACGTGGGCTACGCGGGGGTGATCGGGGCGCAGCGGATCGTCGATGGGAGGCCCCTCTACGGGGGGTACCCGACGGAGAACGAACACGGTGACACGTACGGCCCGGTGAACTACGAGGCGTACGTACCGGCGCAGGAGGTCTTCGGCTGGGGCGGGCGCTGGGACGACCTGCCCGCGGCGCACGCGGCGGCGATCCTCTTCGACCTGCTCGCGGTGGGGCTGCTCTTCCTGCTGGGGCGGCGGATGCGCGGGCCGACGCTCGGGCTGGCGCTGGCCTACGCGTGGGTCTCCTACCCCTTCACGCTCTTCGCGCTGGAGTCCAACAGCAACGACGTCCTCGTGGGGGACCTGGTGCTCGCGGCGATCCTCCTCGCGGCCTCCCCGCCCGCGCGGGGGCTCTTCGCGGCACTGGCGGGCCTGACGAAGTTCGCGCCCCTCGCGCTCGCGCCGCTGCTGGCGACGCACGGCCTGCGCGGGCAGCCCCGCCGCCGGGCGGCGCGCTCGCTGGCGGGCTTCCTGCTCGCGTTCGCGCTCACGGTCGCCCTGGTCTGCATCCCGGCGCTCGCGCACGACTCGCTGCGGACGATCTACGAGCGCACGATCGAATACCAGGCGAGCCGGGGCTCGCCCTTCTCGGTCTGGGGCCTCTACGGGCTCGGGGGCTGGCAGACGGCGGCGCAGATCGGCGTGGTCCTGCTCGCCCTGGCCCTCGCGATCCTCCCCCGCCGCCCCGACCTGGTCGGCCTGAGCGCGGCGGCGGCGGCGATCCTGATCTCCACGCAGCTGGCGATCGAACACTGGTTCTACCTCTACATCCCCTGGTTCTTCGGGGCGGCGATGGTGGCGCTGCTGGGGGCGGCGGCCTCGACGGTGTCGCCCGATGCAGGCGCGGGTGCGGGTGCGGGAGGCGGCGAGGAGGAGCCGGGCGAGGGGGCCGGCGTGCCTACGCCGGCCGCGGCATGAGAACCTGCTCGATCGAGTCGGCGCGCAGCGGCGTAGAGGCGCGGACGAGGACGCCCATCAGCCAGGGGTCCTCCTCGGAGGTCTGGAAGCGGACGGGCATCTGGGTCAGGAGGGACTCGATGGCCTGCTCGCGCTTGACGCCGATGACGCCCCCGCGGGGGCCGGTCATGCCGACGTCGGTGATGTAGGCGGTGCCGCCTGGTAGGACGCGGGCGTCGGCGGTGGGGACGTGGGTGTGGGTGCCCACGACCGCGGTGACGCGGCCGTCGAGCATCCAGCCGAGGGCGATCTTCTCGCTGGTGGCCTCGGCGTGCATGTCGACGATGATGTGGTCGACCTCGCCGAGCTCCTTGATCGCGGGCTCGATCTCGGTGAAGGCGGAGCGTCCGGCGCGCAGGTAGAGGTTTCCGGAGAGGTTGACGACCCCGAGGCGCACCCCGGCGCGCTCGACGACGCAGATCCCCCTGCCGGGCTGGCCGCGGAGGTAGTTCACTGGCCGGACGATCCGGGGCTGGGCGTCGAGGTAGGGGTAGATCTCGCGGCGGTGGTAGGCGTGGTTGCCGAGCGTGATCGCGTCGACCCCGGCGGCGAGGATCTCGTTGGCGGCCTTCGGCGTGATCCCGAGCCCCCCGGCGACGTTCTCGCCGTTGACGACGACAAAGGTCGGGTCGTAGCGCTCGCGCAGGACGGGCAGGCACTCCAGCAGCGTCCGTCGCCCGACGCCGCCGACGAGATCGCCGACGAAGAGGATGCGCGCGGCGCCCTCGGAGGCGTTCGCGGTCCCCTTCGGCGCCGCCTTGGGCTCAGCCGCGGCCGCCTGTGGCTCAGCCATACTCTGCCCATGACGGGAGGGAGATGAGCGAGCCCCCGCGCGTGGTCGTCCCCCGCTGGGTCCAGCTCGTGCTGCTGCCGCTCGCGCTGGTCGCGATCTGGGCGCTGGCCGCGGCGGCGGGGAAGGTGCTGGTGATCTTCATCGTCGCGGGGCTCATCGCGCTGATCTTGAATCCTGCGGTCGCGCTGCTGCAGCGCTCGCGGCTGCCCCGGGGCCTGGCGGTGCTGGCGGTGTATCTCGGATTCTTCATGACGCTGGTCGGGGTGGGCTTTCTGCTGGCGAACCCTATCGCCAACCAGGTGCGTGCCTTCTCGCACAACCTGCCGACGCTGATCGACGAAGCGAACCGGACGATCGCCTCTTTACAGAGGACGCTCGAACAGAGCGGTCTGCACGTGGAACTGGTCAAGCAGGGCAAGACCGCGCTGCAGACCTTCCAGGACCAGATCGCGAAAAGCTCGAGCTCGCTGGCGTCCTTCGGCGGCGGGCTGCTCACCGAAGCGGCGGCGGCCTTCTTCGACCTGGTGCTCGTCTTCGTGCTCTCGGTCTACATGCTCCTCTACGGACGGCAGATCGGGCGACTGGTGCGGCGCGCGATGCCCCCCGGGGACGGGACTCCCGGGGACGACTTCCCGACGCTCGCCCAGCAGGCGGTCTCGCGCTACGTGGGCGGGCAGGTCCTCTTCAGCGTCGTCATGGGCCTCTCCGCGGGTCTCTCGCTCTACCTGTTCGGGGTGCTCGGGATCTTCCCCGACGGCCGTCGCTACGCGGTGGCCTTCGGGATGTTCTACGGGGTGATGGAGCTGATCCCCTACGTCGGCCCGATCCTCGGCGCGCTGCCCGCGATCCTGGTGGCGCTCTTCACGGACCCGATCACGGCGGTCTGGGTGACGCTCCTCTTCGTCGGCCTGCAGCAGCTGGAGGGCCACGTGGTGGCGCCGCAGATCTTCTCGCACACCCTGCGGATCAACCCGCTGCTGGTGATCTTCGCGCTGCTCCTCGGGCTGCAGCTCCACGGGGTCATCGGCGCGCTGCTCGCGCTCCCGATCCTCTCGATCCTGCGCGCGACCGCGATCTACCTCGCCCGCCACCTGACCCTCGAACCGTGGGAGCGCTCGCAGGGCGGGGTCTTGTGAACGGCCCGATCCTCGGCGCGCCCCCGCCGGCCGGTGGCGGAGGAGCGCCCGGCGCACCCGTCCTCGACGTGGAGGACCTCGGGAAGCGCTACGGCGAGCTGGAGGCGCTGCGCGGGGTCTCCTTCCAGGTGGCCGCGGGGGAGCGTCTGGCGGTGATCGGGCCGAACGGGGCGGGCAAGACGACGCTGCTCTCGATCCTCGCGGGCGTGCAGCGATCGAGCTCGGGGCGGCTGCGCGGAGACGCCCCGGCGGTCGGCTGGGTGCCCCAGCAGCCCGCGGTCTACTCGCGGCTGTCGGTCGCGGAGAACCTGCGGCTGTTCGCGCGCCTGGAGAGGATGGAGGACCCGGAGGGGACGGTGCAGCGGATGCTCTCCCAGACGGGCCTCGCCGATCGGGCGGACGAGCTCGTGGGGCGGCTCTCGGGCGGGAACCGCCAGCGGGTAAATGTCGCGATCGGCCTCCTCTCCGACCCGCCGGTGCTGCTCCTGGACGAGCCCTCCTCGGCCCTCGATCCCCGCCAGCGGGAGCGGCTGTGGGGGTTCATCGTCGAGCTCGCCGAGGGGGAGACGGCGGTGGTGTTCGCCACGCACGACCTCGCCGAGGTCCAGCGCTACGCCGAGCGCGTCGTGGTGCTGGCGGAGGGCGAGGAGATCTACTGCGGCTCGGTCGCCGAGCTCGCGCCTGAGGCGCGCATCGAGGGCAACGTGGACTTCGAGCGGGCCTTCGCGCGGCTGCTCGCGGAGCATGGGCGATGAGGGTGCGGGGTCGCCGATGAGGTGGCTGCTCGGGAAGGACCTCCTGATCCTGCGCCGCTCGCGGCTGCTGGTGGCGGTGCTCGTGATCTACCCGGTGGCGATCGCGCTGTTGATCGGCCTCGCGCTCTCGCGCGCGCCCTCGCGTCCGCGTGTCGCCGTGGTGGACCTCTCGCCGCCGGGCGCCGCCGTCGAACTGGGCGGAACGCGGCTGAAGATCGACGACTACTACCGCGAGCTCTTCGGCCGGATCGAAGCGGTCCCGGTGGCCACCCGGGCGGAGGCGGTCGAAAAGGTGAAGTCCGGGGACGTGCTCGCGGCGGTGGTGATCCCGGCGGACATCGCGGCGAAGCTCTCCTCGGTGCTGACGCAGCCGCGCCTGGAGGTGATCTACAACGGGGACGCCCTGGAGCAGAGCGTGGTGCAGTCGACGATCGCCTCGGCGCTCGCCGAAGCGAACCTCGCTCTGTCGCAGCAGATCCGACAGCTGGCGGGGAAAGCGATCGACACGCTGGTCGCCGGGGGCGACCTGAGCCGGCTTGGGTCCCAGCAGAGCCTGCCCGGCCTGGGCACGATCCCGGGCGTGCTGCACCGCGTGCTCGTCCACCAGCCGCCCGGGAAGGACCGCCGCGAACTGGAACGGGTCGCCGAATTCGCGGACTTCGCGACGCGGAACCTGAACGTCAGCAAGGAGGTCCTCTCGACGGTCGGGCAGCCCGTGGAGGTGAAGAGCACGCTCCTGCGCGGCCGGCGGACCCCCCTGAACGCCTACGCGGTCGTCGTCGCGGTGAGCTTCTCGCTGATGCTCGTCTGCGTCCTGCTCGCCGCGGGGGGCGTGGCGATCGAGCGCGAAGAGAGCACGCTCCCGCGCCTGTTGCGCGGCCTGGTCTCCCCGACGGGGCTGGTCGTGGAGAAGCTCCTGCTCGCCGCCGTCTGCGCCTTCGCGCTCGCCTTCGCGCTGCTCGCCGGGATCGGGGCCTTCGTCACGCTCGACTGGGGCCGCGTGGCGCTGTGGCTGCTCGCGCTCGCCTTCGGGGCGCTCGCCTTCGGGGCGCTCGGGGTCGCGATCGGGGCGCTCGCGCGCGAGGTCCGGGCGGCCTCGCTGCTCGCGTTTCTGCTCTCCCTCCCGCTCGCCTTCCTCGCGCTCGTCCCCAGCGGCGCGGTCGCGGGGGGCCTCTACACGGCGATCCGGGCGATCTCCTTCGCG
>DASZFE010000066.1:0-10384 GCA_035940155.1 Solirubrobacteraceae bacterium
GACGAGCCCGATGTTGACGAAGGCGAGCAGGAGGTAGGAGCTCTGGGCGGCGAGGATCAAGTCGCAGCAGAGCGCCAGCGAGCAGCCGATCCCGACGGCGGGCCCGTTGACGGCGGCGATCACGGGCTTCTCCATCTCGCGGATGGACTGCATGATCGGGTGGTAGCGCTCGGTGAGGGTCTTATAGACGTCCGGGCGCCCGGACGGCGTGAGCTCGCCGCCGCTGAAATCCTTGAGGTCGGCGCCCGAGGAGAAGGCGCGGCCGGCGCCGGTGATCAGAACGGCACGCACGGAGGGCTCATCGCGCGCATCGCGAAGGGCCGCCAGGAGCTCCTCGCCGAGAGCCCGGTTCCAGGCGTTCAGGGCCTCGGGGCGGTTCAGTTCGATCGTGCGGACTCCCCCGTCGGTGTGGGTCTTGACGGCGGGTGTGTGGGTGTCAGTGTCGCTCATGGCTCTCCTGTTCTGATCGCGCGCGGGGGGCGGTAGATCCTATGGTGTACGCGATGGGAAGGCCAAGGATCGGGATCTGCGCGGCGCTGGAGCGCGCGCGGTGGAGCGTCTGGGACCAGGAGGCGGCGCTGCTGCCGCGCAACTACGTGCTCGCGGTCCAGCGGGGGGGAGGACTTGCGGTGATGCTCCCACCCGATGCAGCGACCGTTGCCGCGCCCCAGGAGACGCTCGACCTGCTGGACGGGCTCCTGCTGGCGGGCGGCGCGGACATCGACCCGGCCTCCTACGGCGAGCCCCCGCACCCGGAGACGACGGGGACGGTGCCCGAGCGCGACGCCTTCGAGATCGCGCTCGTGCGCGCGGCGATCGCGCGGGACGTGCCCGTGCTGGGGATCTGCCGGGGGATGCAGCTGCTCAACGTGGCCCTCGGGGGGACGCTCCTGCAGCATCTCCCCGATCGTTTCGGTCACCACGAGCACCGGCGCGTGATCGGCTCCTTCGACGGGGCCGACCACGACGTGCGCCTTACCGAGGGCACGCTCGCGGCGCGCGCGGCCGGGGAGACCATGCACGCGACGAAGTCCCACCATCACCAGGGCGTGGATCGCGTCGGCGAGGGGCTGATCGTGAGCGGATTCTCGGTGATGGACGAGCTCCCAGAGGCGATCGAGCTGCCGGGCGCGCGCTTCGTGCTGGGCGTCCAGTGGCACCCGGAGGCCGACGAGCGCAGCGGGGTCGTAGCGGCCTTCGTGCGGGCCGCGGGTGAGGGCTGAGTCGCCGCGCGAGAGCCGAGCCGCCCGGCGCGCACGGATCGCTCGCGGAGACGGGTGCGGCCGGTCATATACTCCGCCCCCTGTGCGGCGGTCGAGCGCTATTCGGGCAACCGCCTGGGGGGTCGTGGCGGCGGGCGTCCTCGCGCCGCTGGTGCGCAGGCACGTGCGGGCGCCGCGGGCGGCCGTGCACGCGGCCTCGTTTGCCGCCCCGATCGGTCTGTGCGTGGCGACGCCCCGCTCGCGCGGACGGGACGTGGCGGTGTGCGCGCTGCAGATGTGGGCGTACCTGGCGGCGTACAAGGGGCCGCACGACGACCCGGAGTGGCTGGAGCGCAACGTCCACGTGCGCTACCCGCTCGTCGTGGACCGGGTGCTGGGGCTGGGGGAGCTGCCGACGGTGCGCCTGCAGCGCCGCCTGGCTCGCTACGGGCCGCGGGGGGCGGAATGGCGGGCGCTGGACCGCGTGCTCGTGTGGGCGCACTGGCTGTGGTTCCTGGTCCCGCACGGCGCGCTGGCCTACATCCTGCTGTGTCGGCGGCGTCGCTTCGAGCGCGCGGCGGTGATGACCTACGCGGTCTTCGACCTCGGGGTGATCTTCTACTGGGTGCTGCCGACGGCGCCGCCGTGGTACGCGGCCTCGCTCGAGAACGGCGTGGTCGGCTATCACCCGGCGGTCCGGCGGATGATGGTGGAGTACGGGGAGTTCTTCTGGAGGGACGGCTGGGGGCCGCTCTACAGCGTCTTCGGAGGCAACCCCCTGGCCGCGATGCCCTCGCTGCACTTCGCGACGTCGGTGATGGCCGCGCTGCTCCTCTGCGAGGTCGGGCCGGTGCCGGGCGCGATCGGCTGGACCTACGCCTCGACGCTGGGGTTCGCGCTGGTGTACCTGGGCGAGCACTACGTGCTCGACCTGATCGCGGGAGTCGCGCTGACGGCGGGGGTGCGCCGGCTGGAGTCCCGCGCGGGCCCGACGCTCGGTCGCCTGGGAGGAGCGGTCGCGGCGCTGGAGGCGCGGGCGCACGGAGGGGCATGAGAGTAGGCAGACGGATGCTGCTGTTCGGGACGTTCGTGGCGGTCGCGCTGGCGTTCCTCTACGTGGTCGTGCCCCAGCTCGGAGGGGTGCGGGAGACGGTGGATCGCGCGAGCGGGGGGAACGAGTGGTGGCTCGCGGCGGCGCTCGCGCTCGAGGTGCTCTCGATGGCGAGCTACGTGGCGCTCTTCCAGGGCGTGCACGTCCCGCCGGGCTCGCCGATCACCTACCGCCAGAGCTACCAGATCACGATGGCGGGGCTCGCGGCGACGCGCCTGTTCGCGGCGGGCGGCGCGGGCGGGGTGGCGGTGACGGCGTGGTCGCTGCGGCGCTCGGGGATGGCCCGCCGCGAGGTCGCCGAGCGGATGGTCGCGTTCCTGGCGCTCCTCTACGGGGTCTACATGGCCGCGATGGTCCTCTGCGGGGTGGGTCTCTACACGGGCCTCTTCTCGGGGCCGGCCCCGCTGGCGATCACGATCGGGCCGGCGATCGTGGGGGTGGGCGCGATCGTGCTGATGCTCGCGATCGCGTTCGTTCCGAACGACCTCGAACGGCGCCTGCTGCGGATCGAGCCCCGAACCCGACTGACGCGGTGGCTGCGCAGGCTCGCTCCCGCTCCCGCGTCCTTCTCGGGCGGGGTGCGCTTCGCCCTGGCGAAGCTCCGCCGTCCCGACTGGGCGATCCTCGGCGCGGTGGCGTGGTGGACGTTCAACATCGGGGTCCTCTACGCGTCCTTCCGAGCCTTCGGGCAGGCGCCGCCGACGGCGGTGCTCGTGCAGGCGTACTTCGTCGGGATGCTCGCGAACCTGCTGCCGCTGCCGGGCGGGATCGGCGGGGTGGACGGGGGGATGATCGGCGCGTTCGTGGCCTTCGGGGTGAGCGGGGGCCTCGCGGTGGTCGCGGTGCTCCTCTACCGTCTGCTGGCCTTCTGGCTGCCGAGCATCCCGGGGGCGATCGCGTACTTCCAGCTCCGCCGCACCGTCGGGCGCTGGGAGAGCTATACTTTACAAAGTAAAGCGAGTCTGACGGGCGCCTGAGCGCTCCCGCAAAGGCTGGGCGGCGATACTTGGAGGTCAGATGGCTGACGTCGAGAACGTGATCATCGTCGGGAGCGGGCCGGCGGGCTACGCGGCCGCGCTGTACACGGCGCGCGCGAACTTGAGCCCGCTCGTGGTCGAGGGCTGGGCGTGGGGCGGGCTCCTGCAGCAGACGACGGACGTCGAGAACTACCCGGGCTTCCCCGCGGGTATCATGGGGCCGGAGCTGATGGGCCAGATGCGCGAGCAGGCCGAGCGCTTCGGCGCGCGCCTGCTGACCGACCAGGCCGAGCGCGTGGAGCTCGCGGACGAGCCCGGGGGCGTGCACCGCGTGTGGGTCGGGGATGAGGAGCACCTCGCGCGCACGGTGATCCTGGCGATGGGCGCCGAGCACAAGAAGCTCTGCGTGCCCGGCGAGATCGAGCTCGGAGGGCGCGGGGTGAGCTACTGCGCGACCTGCGACGCGGCCTTCTTCCGCGACGCCCAGACGATCATCGTGGGCGGCGGGGACTCGGCGATGGAGGAGGCGATCTTCCTCTCGAAGTTCGCCGCGAAGGTCACGGTGGTCCACCGCCGCGAGGAGTTCCGCGCCTCGAAGATCATGCTCGAGCGGGCGCGGGCGCAGGAGAACATCGAGCTCCTGACGCCCTACACGGTCAAGGAGCTCGTGGCGGGCGAGAACGGCGCGCTCGGGCACGCGCTGCTCGTGAACGCGCAGAGCGGCGAGGAGCGAGAGCTGCCGATCACGGGCGCGTTCATCGCGATCGGCCACGAGCCCCAGTCCGAGCTCGTCGCGGGCCAGATCGACCTCGACGGGGACGGCTACGTGCGCACGGAGGGCCGCTCGACCCGGACGAATCGCCCGGGCGTCTTCGCCGCGGGGGACCTCGTGGACCACACCTACCGCCAGGCGATCACCGCCGCGGGCTCCGGCTGCCAGGCGGCGCTGGACGCGGAGTGGTACCTGCGCGACACCCCCGAGGTGCCCACGCCCGAGGGGATGCCCGAGGGGGACCTCGCGGAGGCCCAGTGGGCCCCATCGGCCGAGGCGGCCTCGTAGAGCGCCCTCTCAGAGCTCCGGTGTGAGCGCGCCCTCGAGCTCGAGCAGCCAGCGCTTGCGGTGAAGGCCGCCGCCGTAGCCGCCGAGGTTGCCGCCGGTGCGCAGGACGCGGTGGCAGGGGACGATGATGGGGATGGGGTTGGAGCCGAGGGCGTTGCCGGCGGCGCGTGAGCCTCGGGGGCTGCCCGCGGCGGCGGCCATCTCGGTGTAGGTGCCGACGCTCCCATAGGGGATCGCGGAGGTCGCATCTAAGACCCGCCTGGCGAAGGGGCTCATTAGGGCGCGGTCGATCGCGATCTCAAACTCATGACGGGTGCCCGCGAAGTACTCGTCCAGCTCGCGGCGCACGGGATCCAGGGCCGCGGGGGCCTCGACGATCCGTGGGGAGAGCCTCCGGGCCAGCCTGTCCAAAACCTCGTCGAGGGGCTCCTCGGGGAAGGCCAGGCGCACGAGTCCGCGGTCGGTGCCGGCGGCGAGGAGGGCGCCGAAGGGGGAGTCCACGGGCGCGTAGGCGATCTCGGCGAGGCCCTCCGCGGCCGCGCGTGCGCTGAGACGCCGGGCGGCCCGGGCGGCCCGCTCTTCCTCCGAGGGCGTGGGTGCTGCGGCGGCGCGCAGGAGCGTCTCGATCGTACTCATCTCAAAACCACCTCGATCTCTCTGAGCTTGTTGAGCCCTTCGTGCAGTGAGCGCCGCGCGGCCTCCTCCGAGCAGCCGATCGCGGCGGCGATATCACGGTGGGCGAGGTCCCCGACGTAGCGCAGGAGCACCGCCGAGCGCTGGCGCGCGGGGAGCTCGTGGACGGCCTCCCACAGCGTCTCGTCGCGCGGCTGCGGGGCGTGCGCAGCGCTCCGCGGCCCGCTGGAGCCGACGCCGCCGTCGGCCACCTCGGCGACCTCCGCGACCGGCAGCGCGCGCCGTGCCCGGCCGCGGTGCGTGTCGAGGGCCTTGCGGTGGGCGATCGTGAGCACCCACGCGCGCAGGTCGGAATCGGGTCGTAGACGCGGGTAGGCGTGGAGCGCCGAGATGAAGGTCTCCTGAAAGCAGTCATCTGCCTCGATGGGTCCCACCGAGGCCACCAGCAGGCGCCAGACCTCCTCACGGTGCTCGTCGAGGAAGCGCTGGAAGGGGGGGAGGGTGGACCTCACAGCGATGAAACGCGCCTGGGTCGGGAAACGTGAGGTCACCGCGTGTAGGCGGCCGGCGGCGGTCGGGCGCGGGCGGGCCAACGGAGGCTCGCTCAGGTCGTCTCGTACTGGAAGAACCCCGCGCCGCTTGAGCGTCCGAGACGGCCCCCGAGGACGAGCCGGCGCAGGCGGGGGGCGGGGCGGTAGCGCTCCTCGCGGTACTCCGCGCAGAGGGCCTCGAGGACGGCGAGGACGTGGTCCAGGCCGATCGCGTCCGCCCAGGCGAGGGGTCCGCGGGGGTAGTTCATGCCGAGGCGCATCCCCGTGTCGATGTCCTCGGCGCTCCCGACCCCTTCCCCGAGGGCGAAGGCGGACTCGTTGATGACCTGGCAGAGGATCCGTCCGAGGACGAGCCCGGGGGCGTCCCCGACCCAGGCGGTGTGCTTGCCGAGGACCGAGAAGAAGCGCTCGGCGCGGGCGGCGATGACGGGGGAGGAGGTCTCGTTCGCGGCGAGCTCGACGAGTCCGGCCTCCCCGAAGGGGGGGAGGACGTGAAAGCCGACGGAGCTCCCGCCCGGGTCGAGCACCGCGAGGGAGCCCCGGTCGCAGAGCAGGAGGCGCGGCCCGCTCTGTGTCGGGGCCTCCTCCTCGGAGCCGCAGTCGACGATCAGCGCGGGGAGCTCGTCGAGGGTCTCCGTGGGCGTGCGCACGGTGTAGCCGGCCGCGCGCGCGGCCTCGCGGAGCTCCCCGGCGAGGACGCTCGAGCCGCCGATCACCACGAGGCCCTCCCCGCCGGCGGGCGGGGCGGCGGCGGGTGGCTCGGGGTCCTCGGGGCGGTGGGGGCCGTCGCGGTAGTCGTAGTAGCCGCGCCCGGTCTTGCGCCCGTGTAGGCCCGCGGCGACCCTCCGGGCCTGGATCGGCGAGGGGCGCCAGCGGGGCTCGCCGAAGGAGAGCTCGTAGAAGCTGCGCGAGACGTCAAAGCCGGTGTCCACCCCGACGAGGTCGCTGAGCTCGAAGGGCCCCATCCGAAAGCCCCCCTCCAGGCGGACGATCCGGTCGATGGTCTGGAAGTCCGCGATCCGCTCCTGCACGAGCCGCAGGGCCTCCACGCCGAAGGGCCGGTTGCAGCGGTTCACGAGGAAGCCCGGCCCGTCGGTGGCGTCGATGACGTCCTTGCCCATCGCCACCCCGGTGGCCCGGGCGATCCCCAGGGAGCGCTCGTCGGAGTGGACCCCCGCGATGACCTCCAGGAGGCGCATGAGGGGGGCGGGGTTGAAGAAGTGCATCCCCACCACCCGCTCGGGCCGGGTCGCCCCCGCGGCGATCGCGGTGACGGGCAGTGAGGAGGTGTTCGTCGCAAGGACGCACCCCGCGGAGACGATCTCGCAGAGGCGCGCGTAGAGCTCGTGCTTGAGTTCCAGGCGCTCCGGGGCGGCCTCGATGACGAGCTCGCAGGGGGCGAGCCCGTCGAGGCTTTCTACGGCCTCCAACCGCTCCGCGGCCGCTCGGGCCTCCTCGGCGCTGAGCTTCCCTTTGGCGGCTTCCTTCTCAAGCCCCCCCCGCGCCCGCGCGGCCCCGCGCTCCAGGGCCTCGGGGATCGGGTCGTGCAGGAGCGTCCGCGCCCCGGCCTTGGCCGCGAGCTGTGCGATCCCCGAGCCCATCGTGCCCGCGCCGATCACGCCGATCGTCCGTGCCGCCTCTGTGCTCATCGGAGGGGCAGACTACTGATCGCGGCCTCTCTTCTCTTCGATCGAGACGTCTGGTGTAGCCCGGAGGCACGAGCGGGCCGGTCGGCGATGTGGGTCGGTCGGTTTGGTTTTGTTCCTCAGGGGTGGTGGGTGTGCTTGAGCGTGTCGGCGCGGGTTCGGGGTCGGTCCCGTTGGGGGGCGGTCGTTGGGTGTCGGGGTGGGAGCGGGGCGAGATCGTTCGGACGGCCATCGCTGCGCGGTGTCCGCCGCTCGACCTCGCCCCCCTCCTCCTCGTGGCCCCCGAGTTGCCCCGAGCGGCCCGTTACCCCGGGTCGCGTCGCTCGTGTCCCGCGTCGTTCAGGCGCGCCTGTCGGGTCGTTCGTCGAAGCCGATCTCGCGCATCAGCTCCTCGTGGGTGGCGCGCGTGAGGAGGCCGTGGTGCTTTGCGTCGTCGAGGGCCTGGCGGAGAAGGTCGCGGCGGAGGTTGGCCTGGTGGCATTGGCGGATGGCCTTCGCGGGCGTGACGATCGGCAGGCCCTCGTGGCGGGTGGTCTCGCGCTCCTCGAGGTCTTCGTGGTGGAAGCGGTATGAGGATGGGGTCTCGCGGCGGCGGAGGCGGTAGCGCTTGGGGAGGGTGATGTGGATCTTCCCCGGGTTCAGGTCGCTGAGCCCGTAGAGGTCGAGCGCGGTCTCGTGACTCAAGACACCCTCGACCCCGTGGGGCCAGAGGGTGGCCTTGCGGTAGGCGTCGAGCTCGTGCGCGGGAAAGGGCTCCAGGCGGTAGAGCCCGAATCCCTCCCGTCGCAAGGACCCCCTGCGCGCCATCTCCGCGAGCCGCTGCGGGCGAATACCCGCCCGCCGGGCGTCCCCGACGGTCAGGAAACCGTAGTTGTCCTCGGCGATCTCGTAGAGCGTCTTGAAGTTACGACCAGGCATAGAGGACAATATAACGCATTTAGCGTTACTTTGTCCACTTAATCGGCGCCGAGATGCTCTACTGCCTCCACACTTCTGAGGATCACCCCCCCGCCTGAACGCGACGGCCACGGGCGCCTGCCTCGAGTCAGCCGGCCTGGGCCGCGGCCCGTGGGAGAGGCTGCAGGAGGCTGAGGCGGTTTCCCTCGGTGTCCTGGAAGCGCGCGTACATGCCCACGCCCGGGATCTCTACGGGTGGGCTCGCGACGGTCCCGCCCGCCCGCTTGACGGCGGCGAGGGATGTCTGGATGTCCTGTACCGCGATCGTCACCAAGGGCACGTGCGAGGCGGGGTCCTCCGTCTTCGGGAAGAACCTCCCGTTGATCGCCCCCGGGGTCGTCGGCCTGCCTGCGTCGGTCTCGGTGGTCGTGACGGTGGTGTAGTTGCCCATCTCCGGGCCCATCATCTCCGCCTGCCAGCCGAAGGCCGACTCATAGAAGGCCGCTATCCGCTCCCGGTCCTCGGCCGGGAGTTCGAAATGCACGACTGGATCCATCCCGCTCACTTCGCTTTGTTCTCCCTCGGCCGGACGGCCGAGTGGGGTAGGGCAACGATACTCACGCTTGGGACGCCTCCCTGCGCGGTTCGAGGTAGGCGCATATCGCCGTATGCGCAGGTGGGACAGGTTGTGTTATTTTGGGTACGGTGAAGACTCTGCACCTTGATCCGACCTCCCGCGGTCAGGTGGCCATCGTGATCGGGGAGATCGAGCGGCTCCTGGGCGAGGGCAAGTACATCGCAGTCACCCTCGCGGAGGAGAAGGAGTTGCTCTCCCCGCAGCAGGTGGCCGATCGGCTGGGGTTCTCCCGTCAGCACGTGGTTCGACTGATCGGCTACGGCGAGCTGGAGGGTCGGCAGCTGCCGGGGTCGAGCTACTGGAAGATCCCCCTCGTGTCGGTCTTCGCCTTCGAGGAGCGCAGGGCCGAGGCGAACCGCCTCACGGCGGAATGGTCACGCGACCTCGACGCCCTGGGCGCCCCGTTTGAGTGAGCCCGACAGGCCGCCGCGAGCGGTCCTCGACGCCGACATCCTCCACTAGCGTGTGCTATCCGGCCCTTCCGGGCTGCGTGTCCGGTCGCCGTTGGCCACGAGTTGTTCATTTCGCCACGCGACAGTTTGCCCGCGGAGGCGCGGGGTGATGATCGGCTGCTCCGGGTCCCCCGGTGCTTGGCCTGCATCGACCTGGTGTCGAGAGGGGTGATCCGGGTTGCTCGCGCCCAGGCTGGCAGCAACGGCCAACGGGCCTGCAAGACTTGGCTTCCTTGCTCGGCCACTGCGGGCATCTTGCCGCGGTCTATCTGAGTGAGACGACTCGTATCGTTGCTCAGCGGGCCGACGCGATTGTAATGACCGACGAACAGACCCAGCTAGAACTCATCCCGCCATCCGTGTTGCGGGTAGAAGATGACTATGGTCCGGTTGGGGCAGGCGTCTCGAACGCGCACTGCGTTATGGCGGAGAACGGGCAGGAATACATCGTGAAGGGTCCGTGTTTCGCGCCGAACCACCCCCATGTGGCGGCGAACGAGTACGTCGCTGCGCGGCTCGCGAACGCCATCGGACTTCCCATCCTCGATTTTCGGATTCTTGAGATGGGAGGTGACTTGGTGTTTGCAGCGGGCTGGATGAACAAAGGCACGTTCTGTCCGCAGACAACGAGGGAGCTGTTCGCAAAGTGCCAGAACAGAGACCGCGTCTACGACCTCGTGGTGTTTGACTGCTGGATCAACAACACGGATCGCCATCACGAAAACCTGCTCGTGCGCGAAATCCGCCCACGAGGCGCTTCCGGGTCGATCTATACGCTTCTCTGCAACGATCACAGCCACTGTCTTGTTCTCCCGAACGAGCAGGCGACAGAGCTCACTGGCCGGCTGGATGCAGCGCCGCATCCTGGTCTCGCGTTCGTTTCAGAGGCGATCACGGAGTCCGCGCGCCTGGCTGAAGCGCTCGACAGGGCGGCGCGGGTCCCAGACGACACGATCAAGGCGGCATTTCGAGAGATGCCTGCATCGTTCCTCCCGTCGCCCCAAGACGGTCAGCTCATGTGCCAATATCTAGTCGAGCGTCGCGACCGACTAGCCGATATCTTCCGAGCCCACCGCGCGACGTTCAATCGTCTTGACGGAGGAACCTTGTGATCCCGGCCCGCTATTCGCTAATCCGCTACATCCCCGACACCGCTCGCGGTGAGCAGCTCAACATCGGCATCCTGGCCTGGACCGAGTGCAACCTAGCCGTCGAGCT
>DASZFE010000067.1:0-4360 GCA_035940155.1 Solirubrobacteraceae bacterium
ACGTGGACGTAGGGGAGTCCGAGTTCGCGGGTGGCCTCCAGGAGGCGGTAGGTCCCGACGAGGTTCGTCATCACGAAGGCGTCGGGCTCGGAGATCGAGCGATCGACGTGGGTCTCCGCGGCGAAGTTCACGATCGCCTCGGCGCCCGCGCCTTCGAAGCCCTCGCGGGCGGTCGCACCGACGAGCTCCCCGTCCTCGATCCCGCCCGCGACGAGCCCGCCGAAGCCGGGGTGGCCCTCGAGGTCCTCGAGGTTCTCGCGGCGCCCGGCGTAGGTGAGCTTGTCCAGGACGAGAACCTCGTCGCCGTGCTCCAGGACGCGCTGGCGGACGAATGTCGAGCCGATGAAGCCGGCGCCGCCACAGACGAGGATTCTCATGCGCGCATCATCCCAGGCGCCCCGTTCGCACGCCCTCCCGGGGCCTCATGCGCGTGTCATCCCGGCTCGGGCCGCGAGATAGCCTGCGAGTCCCTCGCGCCAGTCGGGGAGCGGGATCACGTCGGTGCGTTCGGTGGCGAGGGCGGAGTACGCGGGCCGGGGCGCGGGCCGGGTCATCTGGGCGGTGCTCGCGGGCTCGACGCGGCATTCGCGCTCGGCCTGGCGGAAGATCTCCGCGGCGAAGCCGTTCCAGGAGACGACGCCCGCGCCGGCGAGGTGGACGAGCCCTGAGACCCCGCGCTCCAGGAGCCCGAGGAGGGCCGGGGAGAGGTGCCCGGTCCAGGTCGGGCAGCCGAGCTGGTCGGTGACGACCTGGACGGCCTCGCGCTCCTCGGCGAGGCCGAGCATGGTGGCGACGAAGTTCTTCCCGTCCAGGCCAAAGAGCCAGGAGGTCCGCACGACGGTGTTCTTGGGGGAGGCCGCGAGGACGTGGGTCTCCCCCGCGAGCTTCGAGGCGCCGTAGACGGTCCGCGGGCCCGTCGGGTCGGACTCGACATAGGGCCGGGGGTCACCCGCGGCGTCGAGGGGGGCGTGCCCGTCGAAGACGTAGTCCGTGGAGAGGTGCAGGAGCGGAATGCCCGCCCCGGCGGCGCCGCGGGCGAGGTTGAGGGGCCCGTCGGCGTTCACCGCGAAGGCCTCCTCGCGCCGGGTCTCCGCGCCGTCGACGTCGGTGAAGGCCGCACAGTTCAGTACCGCGTCCGGTCGGGAATCGACGATCGCCCGCTCGACGGCATTCGCATCCGTTATGTCAAGAGCGGTGCGCGTGTGCAGGAGGAGCTCCCACCCCGCGCGCTCGCCCGCCCGGGCGACGTCGGCCCCGAGCATCCCCCCCGCGCCGCAGACCAATAGCCTCACAGAATCGAGATGTCGGAGTTGTCGCCAACCATGAAGCGGTAGGCGCGAGGCTGGCGCTCGCCGCGACGGATCGTGACGTTGCGCCCCAGGAGGGAAGACTCCATGCGCCCGTCGAGGTCGCGGACGGAGGAGCCGGCGAGGAGGATCGAGTGCTCGACCTCCGCGCCGGAGACCTCGCAGCGCTCGCCGATGGCGGTGTAGGGGCCGATGTAACAGTCGCTCAGGATCGCCCCGGGGCCGATCGCGGCGGGGCCGCGCACGACGGTCCGCTCCAGGCGCGCGCCGGCCTCGATCACGACGCGGCCGTCGACCTGGGAGTCGATCAGCTCCCCGTCGTTGCGGCCGACGAGGTTGTCGAGGATGAGCCGGTTGGCCTCGAGCATGTCCTCGAGGCGCCCGGTGTCCTTCCACCAGCCCCGGACGATATGGGGCTCCACGCGGAGCCCGCCGTCGACGAGGTGCTGGATCGCGTCGGTGATCTCGAGCTCGCCCCGGCCCGAGGGCTCGATCGCGCGCGCAGCGTCGTGGATCCCGGCGGTGAACATGTAGACCCCGACGAGCGCCAGGTCGGTCGCGGGCTCGGCGGGCTTCTCGACGAGTCGGACCACCCGCCCGGTCTCTCCGGGCGCCGCGGGCGCCAGCTCGGCGACGCCGTAGTTCTCCGGGTCGGGGACGGGCGTGAGCAGGATCAGGGCGTCGGGGGAGCTCGCGCGGAAGGAGGCGACGAGGTCGGAGATGCCGCCCTGGAGGAGGTTGTCCCCGAGGTACATCACGAAGGGGCTCTCCCCGAGGAAGGGCTCCGCGGTGAGGACCGCGTGGGCGAGGCCAAGGGGCTCGTCCTGGAGGATGTAGGTGATCCGGACCCCGAAGCGCTCGCCGGCGCCCGCGGCCGCTTCTATCTCCCCGCCGGTCTCCGGCGCGATGATGATCCCGACCTCCTCGATCCCCGCGGCGGCCATGGCCTCGATGCCGTAGAAGAGGACGGGCTTGTTGGCGACAGGCACGAGCTGCTTGGCGCTCGTGTGCGTGATCGGGCGCAGGCGCGTGCCCTTGCCCCCCGAGAGAATCAGACCCTTCAGGGACTCCATTCGGCAGAGAGCCTAGCGGGGAGCCGCGATCGGACACGGCCCCGGCGCGCGGGCGCCCGCCGTCTCCTACACCCCGGCGGGGACGGCGCGCAGGCGCATGAGGGCCTCGCGGACGGCTTCGCGGGCGTCCTCGGGTTCGAGCACGACGGCGTCGCCGGCCTCCTTGAGGACCTCCCGGACGAGCCAGCCGACGCCCGCGAAGCCGAGCTCGACGACGATCGCGCCGTCGGGGAGCTCCCGGACGACCCTCCGGCGCTCGCGCGCCCAGCGGGCGCGCTCGGGGGAGATCCAGACGCGCGCGGTCCGCGAGGCCTCGACCTCGCCGGTGCGCATCCAGCCCTCGACTTCGGCCGCCGGGTCGACCTCGGGGCGGGGCTCGAACTTGTCGCGCAGGAGCTCAGCGTGCTTGATGCGGTCCAGGCGGAAGTGGCGCATGGCCCCCCGCTCGGGGTCGAAGCAGGCGACGTACCAGCCCTCGCGGCCGTTGGTGAGCGCGTAGGGCTCCAGGCGCCGGCGGGAGAACTCGTCCTCGTTCTCCTTGTAGTACTCGATCTCGATCAGTCGGTGGGAGACGATGGCGCGCGAGATGAGCCGCACGGCCTCGGGGTCCTCGCCCCCGGCGTGCGCGACCTGGAGGCCCTGCTCGAGCGGATCCTCCCCGAGGGCCGCGACGATCTTCTCGCGCGCGGAGGCGAGGGAGCCCTCGGGGATGTGCTCGCCGAGGAGGTCGATCGCGGCGATCAGGGCCTTGGCCTCGACGGGGAGGAGCCGCGCGGGGCGGTCGAAGTTGTCACTGTAGGGCTCGGGGTCGACCTCGATCTCGCCCTCCTCCTCGTGGACCTCGGCGTAGAGCACGTAGGAGCCCCCGCCGAAGTTCACGACGTTCAGCACCCCGAGGTCCTCGCGGAGCTCCTCGTCTGTGAGCTGGAGGCGCTCGCGGACGTCCGCGACCTTCGGGCGCTCCCCGGCGCGGCCGGCCTGGATGAGGATCCCCGCGAGCGTGACCAGGCGCGCGAAGCGCTCGGGGCGGATCGCGACGTCCGGGCGCGACTCCTCCTCGCCCTCCTCGCCCTCCGGGCCGCGCCCGCCTGGGCGCGATGCGGCGGGGCTCTGAGGGACGTCCTCGCCGGGCCCCTCTTCGAGGACCTCCGCGAGCGAGGCGAGGGGGCCGTCGGAGTGGCGCTCCTCGAGCAGGTCAAGACGCCGCCCGAGCTCCTCTACGAGCTCGGGGGGACCCTGCAGGCGCGCGTGCTCGCCGAGCCCGAGGACCCAGGAGACGATCCCGCGGACGCTCGCGTAGGGGGTCAGGAAGAGTCGATCGCCCTCGTGTCCGCCCTCGCCGATCCCGCCCCCGGGCCCCTCCTCGGCGGGTCGCATCTCGCCGCAGTCGCCGAAGTGGCGTTCGATCTGCCAGGCGATCCGCTCGGAGATGAGGATCTCCGCGACCCCGCGCTCCTCCCCGCGCTGCCAGTCCGCGCGGGCCGCGAAGATCCGCGGGTCGAAGTCGGCGGGGCGTTTGAAGTCGTGCTCGGCCTTCGTGGCGTAGGAGACCTTCCCGCGAATCCGCGAGAGGCGAAAGACGCGGATCGCCGCGCGCTCGTGCGCGTAGCCGAGGAGGTAGAACTGGCCGCCCTGGAAGAGGAGGTGGTAGGGATCGACGCGCCGGGACCGGGTCTCGTCGCGCTCGATCGTGTAGTAGTCGAAGGTGATGGTCTTCTGGCGGAAGATCGCGGTCTCGATCTTGGCGAGGCGCGTGGAGAGCTCGTGCCCGCCCGCGGAGGCCGTGATGCCGAGCGCGACCGAGCGCTGCTCGGGGGCGCGCAGCGGGCTCGGGCGCCCCCAAGTGATCTGCTGGAGCGCCAGCCGCAGCGGCTCGGCGTAGGCGAACTCGCCGTCGAGCAACGACAGGGCGGTGTTCAGCGCCGCGAGCTCCCGATCGGTGAACTCGATCGGCGGCAGGTGGAAGTTCTCCGGCGGCAG
>DASZFE010000068.1:0-3444 GCA_035940155.1 Solirubrobacteraceae bacterium
CGCTGGCCCCTTCGTTCGGCCACGACGACGCACTCGAGGGCGGGCGTGCTAAGAAGTCTCCAAGCGATCGTCAAGGGCGAGTACGCCGCGATGGAGCTCGCGCGGCGCGCCGGACTCGACGCCGCCCCGTCACCCTGGAGGGACACTCCTCGAGCTGACCCCTACCCAGCCCCGAGTACCCCGTGCGGGCATCCCTCCAGGAGCCGCAGCAGCCTCGGCTCCCCCTCCTCCTCCACCAGCACGGCCCCGCCGGGCCAGTAGGGGCTCTCGCCGGGGGTCGGGGTGAGGAAGTAGGCGTCGTAGGTCCAGCAGCCCGTGTTCATCAGGCGGGCACCCCCGCGGCCGCGCCACTCGTGCGGGTCGTCTTTCGGGAGGGGGCCCGTGCGGTGGGTGTGGCCGAAGATCACGTGCGCCTCCCCCAGGCCCAGGCGTGCGGCGACCTCGCCCATCGCGCTCAGGCCCGCCCGGCGGAGCTCCACGGCGGAGATGTCCGCGCGCACCGGACCCAAGCCGATCCGGTTCAGCGCCGCGACCGCCACCGTAAAACCTCCCGCGAGCGCCGCAGTCCGGACCCTCTGCAGCGGATCGCCCCCGCCGCTCCCGC
This sequence comes from Solirubrobacteraceae bacterium, assembly GCA_035940155.1. GTDB lineage: Bacteria > Actinomycetota > Thermoleophilia > Solirubrobacterales > Solirubrobacteraceae > Palsa-744. The sequence goes on from DASZFE010000068.1 coordinate 605, forward strand.
CGCCACGCGAGTGCCCCTGGACCCCGCCCCGGCCGCTCCCGTCGCCCTCACCGCTCCGACCCCGCGAGCTCCGCCGATCCCTGTCGCCCCCGAGCGCGCGCCAGGCCCGCACGGTGCTCTTCCCGTTCAGCGTCTCCCCCGTCGCGGCCTGTCCCGCGACCGCGTCGATCCAGGCGTACACGGGCGCCGAGACCGCCTCGTAGTCCTCGACCGCGCCGAAGCCCCCGTGGGGACGGCGCAGGATGCGTCCCATCGCCCCGATCCCCAGGCGCTCGAGCGTCGGAACGGTCAGGTGGCAGTCCAGATAGTGCCCGTGCATCGCGTACACGTCCGGGCGGACCCAGATCCCCGGATAGGAGACCCGCACTCGCGCAGGGGCCGCCCACGCGGCGATCTGCTCGGCCATCGGCGAGGCCTGCGCGGGCTCGATCGACTGCTCGAGGCCGAGCGCCTCCACGTGGAGCTCCCCGCGCCGCTGCAGCCACGGGGAGACGAGCGCGTGGTCGTGGTTGCCCGCGCTCAGGACGATCTCCCCGCCGGACATCGCGCGGCCGAGGTCCTCGAAGACCTCCCGCGCCTCCACGAGGACCTCCCGGCGAGGGCCGTGGCGGAGCTCCAGGACATCCCCCAGGAGGACCAGCCGGTCGACCTCCGCGAGGGCCTCCAGGAGTAGCTCGCGGGGCTCTGAGCGGCGCAGGACGTCCACGCGCGAGGCGCTCCCGAGGTGCAGGTCCGAGACGATCAGCGTGCGCACGCGAGAGCCGCGGGACTCAGGGGGCCCTGCCCGCGAGAGCCTCGCGGATGTTCTTCGGCAACATGAACCGCACGTCCTCGCTCGTCACGCGCAGCTCCGAGACGTCCGCGACGCCGCGCTCGCGGAAGAACCCCACGAGCTCCTCCACGAGCTCCTCCGGGGCGCTCGCCCCCGAGGAGATCCCCACGATGCGCTTCTCCCGCAGCCACTCCTCGCGGACTTCGCTCGCGCTGTCCACGAGCTCCGCCTCCGCGCCGCAGTCACGCGCGACCTCGACGAGGCGCTGGGAGTTCGAGGAGTTCCGCGAGCCGATCACCAGGACGAGCTCGCACTCGCGCGCCATCTTCTTCACCGCCGCCTGCCGGTTGGTCGTGGCGTAGCAGATGTCTTCCGTGCGCGGGCCCACCGCGCTCGGGAAGCGCTCCCGCAGGCGCGCGATGATCGCGCCCGTTTCATCCACCGAGAGGGTCGTCTGGGTGATGTACGCGACGCGCTCGGGGTCCTCGACCTCCAGGAGGTCCACGTCGGCCTCGCTTTGCACCAGCACGATCCGCTCGGGCGCCTCGCCCATCGTCCCTTCGACCTCTTCGTGGCCCTCGTGGCCGACGAGCACGATCGTGTAGCCGTCCCGCGCGAACCGCTGTGCCTCCACGTGGACCTTCGTCACCAGCGGGCACGTCGCGTCGATCGTCTGGAGCTCGAGCTCCTGTGCGTTCGCCCGCACGCTCGGCGCGACCCCGTGGGCCGAGAAGACCGCGACCGCCCCGCGCGGGATCTCGGTCTCCTCCGCCACGAACACCGCCCCCCGGGCGCGGAGCTGCTCGACGACGTGCTTGTTGTGGACGATCTCCTTGCGCACGTACACCGGCGGCCCGTGGACCTCGAGGGCCCGTTCGACCGTCTGCACCGCCCGGTCCACCCCGGCGCAGTAACCCCGCGGGGCCGCCAGGAGGAGCTTCTCGACCGTGTTCGCCACGATCGCCTCGGAGGGGGCTGCGGAGTCAGGCACCGCTCCCATTCTAGGCTCCCACCGCAACTCGCCGCCCCCGTGGCGACAGAGGGAGTGACAGAGGGGATCAGAATGCTCAATCGGGTCCACAGGGGTAGGCTAAGATCGTGCCCCAGCGCCATCTCGACCGGCTCACCGCGATCGACGCCTCCTTCCTCCACCAGGAGGGGCACAGCTCGCACATGCACGTCGGCGGCCTGACCGTCCTGGAAGGTCCCCCGCCCCTGTTCGAGGAGTTCCTCGAAGCGATCCGCCGGCGCCTGCACCTCGTGCCGCGCTATCGCCACAGGCTCGCGCACTCGGCGCTCGACAGCGGTCGCCCGGTGTGGGTGGACGATCCGGCCTTCAACCTCGAGTACCACGTTCGCCACACCGCCCTCCCCGCCCCCGGCGGGTGGGACCAGCTCCAGGACCTCACCGCGCGGATCTTCTCCCAGCAGCTCGACCGTTCCAAGCCCCTCTGGGAGATGTGGCTGATCGAGGGCCTCGACGAGGAACGCTTCGCGCTGATCTCAAAGACCCACCACTCCCTCATCGACGGGATCGCCGGCGTGGACCTCGCGACCGTCCTCTTCGACCTCGCGCCCGACCCTCCACCGGTCAGCCACTCCGGGAAGGCCTGGCAGCCCCAACCCGAGCCGAGCACCGCGGAGCTCGTCGCGGCTGGCGTGCGCGACGCGGTCCGCGCGGGCGCCGAGGTCGCCGGTGGCGCGCTCGACGCGCTCTCGCATCCCGATCGCGCCCTGGAGCGCGCGCGCGAAGCCGCCGAGGGGATCGGGGAGTTCATCTGGGCCATCCTCAACCCCGCGCCCTGGACGCCCCTGAACGTCGAGATCGGGCCCCACCGGCGCTTCGTCGGGATCGCCGCCGAGCTCGAGGACTTCAAGGCCGTCAAGAACGCCTTCGGGTGCACCGTCAACGACGTCGTCCTCGCAACCGTCGCGGGCGCCCTGCGCCGCTTCCTGATCGACCGGGGCTTCCACACCGAAGGCCTCGAGATGCGCGCCCTTGTCCCCGTCTCGGTGCGCACCCTCGACGAGCACAACCAGCTCGGCAACCGGATCGCCGCGATGCGCG
>DASZFE010000069.1:0-5689 GCA_035940155.1 Solirubrobacteraceae bacterium
TCGCCACCCGGTACTCGTCGCGCTTGACCTCTGTCGGGACGCCAACCCTCATCTTGAAAGCTCCCGCCCGCGCAGGGCCAGCCAGAACTCGATCCGGTCGCGCGCCCTGGAGAGGTCCCGGCCCGTGAGCTGCTCCACCCGGCGGATACGGTAGCGGAGGGTGTGGCGGTGGCAGAAGAGCGCGCTCGCCGCCCGTTCCCAGTGGCCGTTCTGTTCGATGAAGACGTCCAGCGAGCGCAGCAGTTCGTCCCCGTAGTCCCCCTCGCCCTCTTCGATCGGGCCCAGCACGCCCCGGCAGTAGGAGATCAGCGCGTCCTCGTCCTGGAGGGAGAGCAGCAGCTGGAAGGCCCCGAGGTCGCGGTAGGAGGCCACCTCCGGCCCGCTCCCGTTCAGGAACCGCACCGCCTCGAGGGCGCAGCGCGCCTCGTGGAAGCTCAGCCGCAGCGAGTGCGTCGGCGCCACCCGGCTCACGCCCGCCCGCACCTCCCCCGCCACCCGCGCCAGCTCCGCCCGGACGCGGCGCGCGAGCTCCAGCGGTCCCTCGCCCACCGCCGCGGCCCCCTCGCGCTCGATCGTCCCGCCGTCGATGACCGCGCAGAGGAGCCCCCCGCGCGTCGCCACAAGACCACGCACGTCCCCCCGGGCGAGGATCCCCTCGAGGCGCGACGCCGCCGCATCGGGGTCGTGCAGAGAGAAGGCCAGCACCGCCGCCCGCTCCCCGATCCCGAAGGGTCGCAGCCGCGCCTGGAGCTCCTCGGGGTGCAGGCGCCCCGTGAGAGCCTCCGCGAGGACGTCGCCGGCCAAGCGCCGCTCGGTCGCGCGTTCGATCCGCACGTGCATCAGCTCGAGCGCCACCACCGTCACCGCCTGGCGGAGGATCAGCCGCTCGAAGTCGCCCAGGCGCGTCGGGGACGCACCGATCAGCCAGGCGTGCGAGGCCCCCTGGTCGCGCGCGATCACCGGCAGCGCGAGCACCTCCCCCTCCCACTCCGCCACGCCCGGCTCAAACGGCGCCGGCGGGGAGCCCGCCGGCGAGCTCGCCTCGCGGACCGTCCGCGCGATCCCCTCACGCTCGCGCCTCCCGAGCGCCCGCCCGTGCGCGTGCCACGCGAGCTCCTCGCCGTGCCCGTCGAGCACGCCGACCGTCGCGCCGACCGTCGCGCCGATCGCCCGCACGAGCTCCCCGAGGCCGCGCTGCTCGAGCACGAGGCGCTCCAGGCGCTCCTGGATGCTCACGCTCCGGCTCAGCGTCCGGTACTGCTCGTCGGTCAGGCGCGCGAGCGCGCGCTCGGTGACCGCGATGAAGGGCAGCTCGTAGGGGATCTCGAAGACGGGGAAATCGAGCTTCCGCGCGGCCCTCAGGAGCGCCGCGGGGATGCGCTCGTGCGTGAAGCCCGTCCCGAACCCGAGCCCCGCGATCCCGTGCCCGTGCAGGCGCGCCACGAGCTCCCGCTGGAGCTTTGGCCCCGTGAGCTGCATGCCCGTCGTGAGCAGGAGCTCCCCGCCCGCGAGCCACGGCGTCGGATCGAGGAGCTCAGTGCTGTGGACCCAGCGCACCGGTGTCCGTGCGGCCTCCTCGCCGCTCGAGAGCCTCAGGTCGAGCTCCCGCACGAGGCTCTCGACGGTCAGGCTCATCCTCGCGCTCCCTCGATCCTCCGCGTCACCGACGCGCGAGCAGCCGCTCCGACGCCTCGGTCAGGACCGGCCGCAGGATCGCCTCGATCTCCGCGAACTCCTCCGGGCCCGCGATCAGGGGCGGGGAGAGCTGCACGATCGGGTCGCCCCGGTCGTCCGTGCGACAGATCAGCCCCCGCCGGAAGAGCTCCCCGGAGAGGAACCCCCGCAGGAGCTCCTCGGACTCCCCCGCGTCGAAGGTCTCCTTGGTCTCGCGGTCCTTCACGAGCTCGATCGCGTGGAAGTAGCCCGCGCCGCGCACGTCCCCGACGATCGGCAGGTCCCGCAGCCCCTCCAGCATCTCCCGGAAGGCCCCCTCGTGCTCGCGCACGCGCCCGCAGAGGTCCTCGCGCTCCATCACCTCGACGTTCGCGAGCGCCACCGCGCAGCAGACCGGGTGCCCGCCGAAGGTGAAGCCGTGGTTGAAGGTCGCCTTCCCGTGCAGGAACGGCTCCGCGATGTGGTCTCCCGCGATCACCGCCCCCAGGGGCGCGTAGGCAGAGGTGATCCCCTTCGCCGTCGTGATCATGTCCGGGAGGTACCCGTAGCGCTCGCAACCGAACCAGTGCCCGATCCGCCCCCAGGAGCAGATCACCTCGTCGGAGATCAGGAGCACCCCGTGGCGGTCGCAGATCTCCCGCACCCGCTGGAAGTAGCCCTCCTGGGGGACGAAGCACCCGCCGCCGTTCTGGACCGGCTCGAGGATCACCGCCGCGACCGTCCCGGGGTCCTGGAAGAGGATCGCCTCCTCGATCTGATCGGCCGCCCACAGCGGATCGCGCTCCTCGCTCCAGCGGTAGGAGTTCGTGTTCGCCACGTGGTGCCCCCCCGGCGTGAGCGGCTCGAAGGGCGCGCGCAGGGGCGTCAGACCCGTCGCCGCGAGCGCCCCCATCGAGGTCCCGTGGTAGGCCAGGCGGCGCGCGATCAGCTTGTGGCGCCTGGGCTCCCCGCGCGCGGCGTGGTAGGCCTTCGCGAGCTTCCACGCCGACTCCACCGCCTCCGAGCCCCCCGAGGTGAAGAAGACCCGGTTCAGGCTCCCCGGCGCGAGGCCCGCGATCTTCGCCGCGAGCTCGATCGAGCGCGGGTGCGCGTAGCTCCAGTTCGTGTAGAACGCGAGCTCCCGCCCCTGGCGCGCGCCCGCGTCCACGAGCTCCGCGCGGCCGTGCCCAACGTTCACGCAGTACAGCGCCGAGAGCCCGTCGAGATAGCGCTTGCCGTGCTCGTCGTAGACGTAGCACCCCTCCCCGCGCACGATCACCGGGACCTCGTGGTTGGCGTAGGAGCCCATCCGCGTGAAGTGCATCCACAGGTGGCGCCGCGCGAGCTCCTGCAGGTCGGACATAGGGCACAACGATATCCCGCCCAGATGCCCCTATCAATGGGGCTCGCGTTCAAGAAGCCCCGGATCGGCTGTACAGAACGTACAAACGAGGGAGGAGATTTTGGGAATCGCGCCACTTGGCACGCGCCCGCCGAGGACGTAACTTTTGACACAACCGGGCAGATCCAGGGGAAGGCGACCCGGGCAAAGGGCTTCACGCCACGAGGACGAGGAGAGGATCGAGATGGCCACCGAGAGCATCGCCGCAGGAGCAGCGCCCCCGCCGTCGGGCGTGATGGACAAGGGACTCAAGAAGAACGCCATCGGCTACCTCTCCAACCTCGTCATCGGCGTCGCCTCCACGGCGCCCGCGTACTCGCTCGCGGCGACCCTCGGCGCGATCGTCGCCGTCTCCGGCGTCGGCGTCCACGCTCCCGCCGTCCTGCTCGTCTCCTTCGTCCCGATGCTCTTGATCGCCGCGGCCTACAAGTACCTCAACCGCGCCGACCCCGACGCGGGCACGACCTTCGCCTGGACCACCCGTGCGCTCGGGCCGGGTACCGGGTGGGTGAACGGCTGGGCGATCTTCCTCGCCGACGTGATCGTCATGGCCTCCCTGGCCCAGATCGCCTCGGTCTACACCTTCAAGCTCTTTGACTGGGAATCCGCCGCGAGCTCCCAGGGCGCGATCATCGCCGGCGCGGTCATCTGGATCGCGCTCATGACCTGGATCTGCTACCGCGGGATCGAGCTCTCCGCGCGCATCCAGCAGTTCCTCCTCGGCGCGGAGATCCTCATCCTCGGGCTGTTCGCGGTCGTCGCCCTCGCGAAGGTCTACGGCGGGCACCCGGCCCACTCGATCCATCCGTCCCTCTCCTGGTTCAACCCCTTCGCGATGAAGTTCGGCGACCTCGTCGTCGGCCTCCTGCTGGGGATCTTCATCTACTGGGGCTGGGACTCCGGGGTCGCGGTCAACGAGGAGTCCGAGGACCCCAACGAGGGTCCCGGCCGCGCCGCGGTGATGTCGACGATCGTCCTCGTCGTCATCTACGTCGTCGTCTCCGCCGCCGCCCAGGCCTTCCACGGCACCTCCTTCCTCTCCGAAAACGAATCCGACGTGCTGAGCGCGCTCGGCAAGCCCGTCCTCGGCGGCGTCCTCTACAAGCTCCTGATCGTCGCCGTCCTCACCTCCGCCTCGGCCTCGACCCAGACGACGATCCTCCCGACCGCCCGCACGACGCTCTCGATGGCCCACTGGAAGGCCGTCGCCGCCCTCCTCGGCCGCGTCCACAAGCGCTACCTCACCCCAACCGTCTCCACGCTCGGGATGGGCGCCGTATCGATCGCCTTCACCGTCGTCATCCTCCTGCTCTCAGAACACGTCCTCACCGACTCGATCACCGCGATCGGCTTCCCGATCTGCTTCTACTACGGCTTCACCGGGCTGGCCTGCGCTGTCTACTACCGCCACGAGCTCCTCAAGAGCACCCGACACTTCGTCTTACTCGGCCTCGCCCCGTTCCTCGGCTGGGTGATGTTCTTAGGCATCGGGGTCTACGCCGCGATCCACTACGGCCACGCCGCGAACGTCGAATCCAAGCCGATCCTCGGGATCACCCTCCCGCTCTGGTTCGGCGTCGGCGGCCTCGTACTGGGGATCGTGCTCATGATCGCCTCGCGCTTCTTCTTCCGCGACTACTTCGCCCGCAAGCTCGAAACCGCCCCGGTCGGCCTGATCGACGAACCGGTCGAGCACGCGCCGGCGCATTTCTGAGATCGCCGGTGAAACCTTGAGCATGGACCGGCCATAGTCAAGGTTATTGGACAACCTTGATTATGGTCTGAGTTCTCGAGGCCTGGAGCGGCACGCGGGGAACATCCGCGAGGAGCAGAACTGGATCGGCGGGAGCTCCTACAACCCCTGCGCGGCGGCCTTCGTGCCTCCGCCCTGCGAGCGCGTCCCGGAGTTGCTGGAGGATCTCTGCGCCTTCTGCAACAGCGACGCCCTGCCGGCGATCGCTCAGGCGGCCCTGGCGCACGCGCAGTTCGAGACGATCCACCCCTTCATCGACGGGAACGGGCGGGCGGGACGGGTGCTGATCCACGCGATCCTCCGTCGCCGCGGGCTCGCGCCACTGGCGGTGCCGCCGATATCGCTCGTCCTGGCGACCCGTTCAGAAGATTACGTCGGTGGCCTGATGGCCACCCGCTATCAAACCGAGCCCACCTCACGTGAGGCGCTCGCCGGGTTCAACGCTTGGATCGGCCTGTTCGCGGCGGCAACCACACGGGCGGTCGCCGACGCGGAGACCTATGAGCGGAGCGTCGCCGAAGTCCAGGCGGACTGGCGCGCGCGCCTGCGTCGCATCCGAGCGGACTCGGCCGTCGATCGGCTCATCATGGCCCTGCCGGGCGCACCCGTGATCACCGTCCAGAGCGCCGCCGCGCTCATCGGTCGCAGCGAGCAGGCCGTCAACGAAGCCGTCCCCCGGCTCCTCGACGCGGGCGTCCTCACGCAGACGACCCTCGGCCGCCGCAACCGCGCCTTCGAGGCCCCCGAGCTGATCGACGCCTTCACCGACCTCGAGCGCCTGCTCGCGAGCCCGGAGGGGAACACACGACACTCACCGCCCGGGCGCCCGGTGCCGCGAGGGCGAGCGAAACGCTAGGGCCTGCGACGAAATATCTGACGCA
>DASZFE010000070.1:0-5060 GCA_035940155.1 Solirubrobacteraceae bacterium
GGTGCGCGCGGGACTGGACGGGGACGGCTTCGTGGAGGTCGAGACGCCGGTGCTCCAGCCGCTCTACGGCGGCGCGCTCGCGCGGCCCTTCACGACGCACCACAACGCCCTGGACCGCACGCTCTACCTGCGCATCGCGACCGAGCTGTACCTCAAGCGCTGCATCGTCGGGGGTCTCGAGCGCGTGTACGAGCTCGGGAAGGACTTCCGCAACGAGGGGGTCTCCTCCAAGCACAACCCGGAGTTCACGATGGTCGAGTGGTACGAGGCCTACACGGACTACAACGACCAGGCCGCGCGCACCGAGGAGCTCGTCGCGCGCGCGGCGCGCGCGGTGGAGTACTCTGGCGAGGTCGACTTCTCCGCGCCCTGGCGGCGCGTGGGGTTCGTCGAGGCGATCGAGGCGGCGACGGGGATCGACGTGATGGCCCACCACGACGACGCGGCGCTCGCTGCCGCAGTCAGAGAACGCGGCCTGGACATGAAGACCGAGGGGGAGAGCTGGCCGGCGCTCGCGGACGAGCTCCTCTCCAGGTACGTCGAGCCCGAGCTGCGCGAGCCGACGTTCCTGATGGACTACCCCGTCGAGCTCTCGCCCTTCGCGCGTCCGCACCGCACGAAGGCGGGCCTCGCGGAGCGCTGGGAGGCCTTCGCGGGGGGTATGGAGCTCGCCAACGCCTTCAGCGAGCTCAACGACCCGGACATCCAGCGCGAGCGCTTCGAGTCCCAGCGGGCGCTCGCGGAGCGAGGGGAGGAGGAGACGCAGCCCTTCGACGAGCTCTTCCTGGAGGCGCTCGAGCACGGGATGCCCCCGACCGGCGGCGTGGGTCTGGGGATCGACCGCCTGGTGATGCTCCTGACCGGCCGGACCTCGATCCGCGAGGTCGTCCTCTTCCCCGCGATGCGCACCTGACCCGCTGAACCCGAAGGACCCGATTGGTAGACTGTCCGTGGCGAGGGGTAGACCCGTCGCTCATCTTTTCCGTCGGTTTCGACGAAGATGGAGATAGCGACCCAGCAGACCACCAGAGCACACGCAGAGCTTGAGGCAACGCTCCAGAGGCGGGGCCCTCGCAGGAAGGAAGCAGGACGATGTTCGAGCGATTCACCGAACGGGCCCGGCAGGTCGTGGTTCTCGCACAGGAAGAGGCGCGGACGCTCAAGCACAACTACATCGGCACCGAGCACATCCTCCTCGGGCTGCTGCGCGAGGAGGAGGGCCTGGCGGCCCGGGTGCTGGAGAGCCTCGACATCACCGTGGAGCGCGTGCGCGCGCAGGTAGTGCGGATCGTGGGCTCCGGCGAGGAGGTCACCTCGGGGCAGATCCCCTTCACGCCCCGCGCGAAGAAGGTCCTGGAGCTCGCCCTGCGCGAGGCGCTCTCGCTGGGGCACAACTACATCGGCACCGAGCACATCCTGCTCGGGCTCGTGCGTGAGAACGAGGGCGTCGCGGCGCGGATCCTGCTCGACTTCGACGCGGACTCCGAAAAGATCCGCAACGAGGTCATCCGGATGCTCTCCGGCCCGGGCGGTCGCCGGCAGGGACAGGCGGGCTCAGGCTCGGGGTCGGGCTCGGGCCAGGCCGAAGGGAAGAAGTCCTCGAAGCTCCTCGATCAGTTCGGGCGCAATCTCACGAAGCTCGCGGCGGACGGCAAGCTCGACCCGGTCGTCGGACGCGAGACGGAGATCGAGCGGATCATGCAGATCCTCTCGCGGCGGACGAAGAACAACCCGGTCCTGATCGGCGAGCCGGGCGTGGGCAAGACGGCCGTCGTGGAGGGCCTCGCGCAGCGGATCACCAACGCGGACGTCCCGGAGCTCCTGAAGAACAAGCAGATCTACACGCTCGACCTCGCGGCGCTCGTCGCGGGCTCGAAGTACCGCGGCGAGTTCGAGGAGCGCCTGAAGAAGGTGATGAAGGAGATCACCCAGCGCGGGGACATCATCTTGTTCATCGACGAGCTGCACAACCTCGTCGGGGCGGGCGCGGCGGAGGGCGCGATCGACGCGGCCTCGATCCTCAAGCCGGCGCTCGCGCGCGGGGAACTGCAGACGATCGGGGCGACGACCCTGGACGAGTACCGCAAGTACCTCGAGCGGGACTCCGCCCTGGAGCGCCGCTTCCAGCAGATCCGCGTGGAGGAGCCGACGATCGAGCAGGCCGCCGAAATCCTGAAGGGCCTGCGCGACCGCTACGAGCAGCACCACCGGGTGCAGATCACCGACGAGGCGCTGCGCGCGGCGGCGGAGCTCGCCGACCGCTACATCTCAGACCGCTTCCTGCCGGACAAGGCGATCGACCTGATCGACGAGGCGGCGTCGCGGATGCGGATCAAGTCGATGACCTCCCCGCCGGCGAACCGGGAGCTCGAGGACCAGATCGAGTCCACGCGCCGCGAGAAGGAGGCCGCGATCGAGGCCCAGGAGTTCGAGAAGGCCGCGGCGCTGCGCGACAAGGAGCGCAAGCTGACCCACCGCAAGCGGGAGCTCGAGGAAGAGTGGGAGGCGGGCGAGTCCTCCGAGCGGCCCTCGATTGGCGAGGAGGAGATCGCGGACATAGTCTCGATGTGGACGGGGATTCCCGTCTTCAAGCTCACGGAGGCCGAGACGCAGAAGCTGATGCGGATGGAGGAGGAGCTGCACAAGCGCGTGATCGGCCAGCACCCGGCGATCGAGGTGATCTCCAAGGCGATCCGCCGCTCGCGCGCGGGCCTGAAGGACCCCAAGCGTCCGACGGGCTCGTTCATCTTCCTCGGCCCCTCGGGCGTGGGCAAGACCGAGCTCGCGCGGACGCTCGCCGAGTTCCTCTTCGGCGACGAGGACGCGATGGTGCGGATCGACATGTCGGAGTACATGGAGAAGCACGCGGTCTCGCGCCTAGTGGGCTCGCCCCCGGGCTACATCGGCTACGACGAGGGCGGACAGCTGACCGAGGCGGTGCGCCGCAAACCCTATTGCGTGCTCCTGCTCGACGAGATCGAGAAGGCGCACCCGGACGTCTTCAACATCCTGCTGCAGATCCTCGAGGACGGCCGCCTGACGGACGCGCAGGGCCGCACGGTGGACTTCCGCCACGCGATCGTGATCATGACCTCGAACATCGGGGCCTCGGAGATCGCGCGCAACACGCCCCTGGGCTTCGCGGTCTCCGACGATGAGACGGGGATCACCTACGAGGACATGAAGAACCGGATCATGGGCGAGCTCAAGAAGGTCTTCCGTCCGGAGTTCCTGAACCGGATCGACGACGTGATCGTCTTCCACAAGCTCCAGAAGGAGGAGATCAGGCAGATCGTCGAGCTCCTGCTGTTGCGGATCCGGGAGTCGATGGCCGAACGGGAGCTCCAGCTCGAGCTGACCGACCCGACGAAGGAGATGCTCGTCGAAAAGGGCTGGGACCCGGCGATGGGCGCGCGCCCGCTGCGCCGGGCGATCCAGCGCTACATCGAGGATCCCCTCGCGGACTTCGTCCTGCGCGAGAAGGTCGTCCCCGGGGCGACCGTCGTCGTGAATCCCGCCGAGGAGGGCGAGGAGGGCGAGGTGCGACTGACGGTCGTGAAGCCCAAGAAGCAGAAGACCCCGGTGGGCGTCGGCGCCGAAGGTGACGGCGGCGGGGATCTGCCGGATCTGACCGACGGGGACGAGGACGTCTCCCACGAGTCCGACGCGGCCGACGAGCAGTAGCACGGCCCCCGGCGAGACCGGTCGGAGGCCGCTCGCCGGCAGGCTGAAGGGCCCCTGAATGCCCTAGAATCAAGGGAGTGCTACCAAGATCCGGGGAAGAATTCGATACTGAAGCAAGACCAGAGCCCGGGTTGATGAAGGCGCTGGAGATGGTCGCCCCCGGGACGGCGCTGCGGGAGGGGATCGAGAGCATCCTCCACGCGCACACGGGCGGTCTGATCGTGATCGGGGACCCCGAGGAGCTGAGCTTCCTGAACTCGGGGGGGCTGAAGCTCGACATCGACTACACGCCGGCGTTCCTCTACCAGGTGGCGAAGATGGACGGGGCGATCATCCTGAACGTGAACGCGACGAAGATCGCGATGGCGAACGTCCAGCTGATGCCAGACCCGACGATCCTATCCCAGGAAACGGGCACGCGCCACCGGACGGCGGAGCGCGTCTCCAAGCAGACGGACGCGCTCGTGATCGCGATCTCCCAGCGGCGCGAGGTCGTGACGCTGTACGTGGACGGCTCGAAGTACATCCTCGAGGACATCCCGGTCGTGCTCGCGAAGGCCAACCAGGCGCTGGCGACGCTCGACAAGTACCGCAGCCGCCTCGACCAGGTCTCGATGCGCCTGACGGCGCTGGAGTTCGAGGGCGGGGTGACCCTCCACGACGTCCTCACGGTCCTGCAGCGCTCGGAGCTGGTGACGCGGATGGCCGTGGAGATCGAGCGCCACATCGTCGAGCTCGGGAGCGAGGGGCGCCTGATCGAGATGCAGCTCGAGGACACGATGGTCGGGACCGCGGCGGAGAAGGCCGCGCTCGTGCAGGACTACCTGGCGGAGTACTCCGACGAAGCCTTCGCGGCGGCGCTCGACCAGGTCGGGCGCCTGGCCCACCAGGATCTGCTCGACTTCGGGCGCCTGGCGGAGGTCCTCGGGTACGATCGGAAGCTGAACACGCTCGACTACCAGGTCTCCCCGCGGGGGCACCGGATCCTCGGGCGGATCCCGCGACTGCCGAAGCTCGTGGTCGCGGAGATCGTGAAGGACTTCGGGGGCCTCGACGAGCTGCTCGCCGCGACGGACGCGGAGCTCGAGGCCGTGGAGGGGGTTGGGGAGATCCGTGCGAAGGACATCCGCGAGGGTCTTCGCCGGTTGCAGGAGATCAATCTCGTGGACCGTTACCTGCAGACCTAGGCGCCGCCGCCCGGCGGCGCGAAGAGAACATGGCCGCCGGCCGGCGGCCGCGACGAAGGAGGAAGTCATTCCCCAGGCAATCGAAGAGGACTTGATCGCAGATGAGGAGCTCGAGCCGACCCGCGAGGTCGAGTTCATCGAGTTCGAGCTCGGCGACCACGTGGTCTACCCCCACCACGGCGCCGGGAA
>DASZFE010000071.1:0-7226 GCA_035940155.1 Solirubrobacteraceae bacterium
CTTCAGGTACCGCGGGCCTTCGCGCGCTGATTGCCCGATCGGCGCGGAGCGGCTAGCGTAGTCGCAATGGCCCTCTACACCCGCGAGTCCCGGGAACGCGTGCGCGACGCGGTCGACTTCGTCGAGCTCGTCTCGGCGCGCACGGAGCTGCGCCGGGCCGGTCCGAGCAGCTACGAGGGTCTGTGCCCCTTCCACGACGAGCGCACACCCTCCTTCGGGATCGACCCGGTGCAGAAGGTCTACTACTGCTTCGGCTGCCAGGCGAAGGGGGATGTGTTCACGTTCGTCCAGGAGACCGAGAACATCGACTTCGTGGGGGCCCTGGAGCTGCTCGCGAGCCGCCACGGGATCGAGCTGGAGCGCGAGGCGGAGGACCCGCGGGAGGCCGAGAAGCGCCGCCGCCGCGAACGGCTGCTGGAGCTCCTGGGCCGGACGGCGCGCTACTACGAGCGCGTCCTCTGGGAGTCGACGGAGGCGGCCGCGGCGCGCGAGTATTTGCAGGGCCGCGGGCTGGGCGAGGAGGCGCTGCGGGAGTTCCGCGTAGGGTACGCGCCGAGCGCGTGGGACCGCGTGCTGCTGGCCTCCAGGCGCGGGGGCTTCTCAGAGCAGGAGCTCCGCGCGACGGGGCTCGCGCAGCGCTCCCAGCAGGACGCGCGCCTCTACGACCGCTTCCGCGGGCGGATCATGTTCCCTCTCGCGGACGTCCGCGGCAGGGTCCTCGGCTTCGGGGCGCGGGCGATGCGCGAGGAGCAGCGGCCGAAGTACCTGAACACCTCCGACAACGACGTCTACCACAAGGGACGGCACCTCTACGGCGCGGATCTCGCCCGGGCGCACGCGGCGCGAGCGGGGGAGGTGATCCTCTGCGAGGGCTACACCGACGTGATCGCCCTCCACCAGGCGGGTCTGAAGAACGCGGTGGGCCTGATGGGGACGGCGCTCACCGACGAGCAGGTCGGGGAGCTCGCGCGGATGGCCTCCACGGTGCTCCTTGCCCTGGACGCCGACAGCGCGGGCCAGGAGGCGATGCTGCGCGCGGCGGGCCTCGCGGCTCAGCGCAAGCTGGAGCTGCGCGTCGTCGAGCTCCCCGCGGGGACCGATCCCGCAGAGCTCCTCCAGCGCGAGGGGGTCGGGGCGATCGAAGCGGCCGTGCGCGACTCGGCGCCCTTCGTGCGCTTCCGCGTGGAGCGGATCCTTGCGAAGGGCGAGACCGGGAGCCCCGAGGGCCGCGACCGGACGATCGATGAGCTGCGACCGGTCTTCGCGACGCTCCCCCCGAGCGCGATGCGCCTAGAGCTCACGCGCGTGGTCTCCGAGCGCCTGCAGCTCCCCGAGAGCCTCGCCGAGACGCTCCTGGCCTCCACGACCCGGGCCCGGACCCCGACAGCCCCTCGGGCGCTCTCGCGTAGGGAGGAGCTCGAGCGGACGTTCCTCGCCCTCTGCATCGCCTCCCCGGAGGCCGGGGCGCGGGCGCTGTCGGAGCTCGAGCTCGACGAGCACTTCACCGGGGAGACCCTCCGCCGAGTCGCGGCGCACCTGCGCGAGGGGGACCTGTGCGAGCCGATGTCCGGCGGGGCTCTCGACGGCGACCCCGAGCTCGCGGCCGCCCTCGCCGAGCTCGTCGTGCTCGCCGGGCGGGAGTCCCCCCGCCCGGCGATGCTCGAATCCCAACGCCAACAGCTCGAGCTCGCCCGCGTGGACCGCCAGATCCAGGCCGCCCGGGCGCGTGGCAGCGGCGAGGTCAACGAGCTGGCCCGCCGGCGCGCGGAGATCAAGCGGGCCTTCGACGGAGCCTACGAGCGGGCGTTGGAGGAGACGGGGGGGTAGCTCTAAAAAAACGACGCCGCGCGCGCGTGCGCGCGCACGCGCGGCGTCGAAAAAATTAGAGCCCCCATCGGACGAACACACGTTCGCTTTCCCGTCCGACGGGCCTGAGACAATGCGGTGCATGGATCATCGTGGCAGGCTGGAGTACGAGGAGCTCGAGCGCATGGTCGAGTCGGGCGCGTCGATCGCACAGATAGCGCAGGCGGTTGACCGGAGCAAAGCCACGGTGCGGCACTGGTTGAGGGAGTACGGGTTGGTAACTCGTCGTGCACGGGAGCGTCGGGAGGGGACCTCGGGCAATGCGGGACGCCCCGATCTGATAGTCCGAGAGTGCTCTCGGCACGGTCTGACGAAGTTCAAGCTGCGGAGCGAAGGGGGGTACAGGTGTCTGAAGTGTCGTGCGGAGGCCGTCAGCCGTCGTCGTCGGCGTGTCAAGCGAACTCTTGTCGAGGAGGCCGGTGGCGCCTGTCGGGTCTGCGGATACGCTCGTTGTATCGCTGCTCTTGAGTTCCACCATGTAGAACCAGGGGAGAAGCGGTTCGCGCTGAGTCATCGCGGTGTCGCGCGCTCGCTCGCCAAGGCAAGGACGGAGGCGAGCAAGTGCGTCCTGCTCTGTGCCAACTGTCATGCAGAGGTGGAGGCGGGAATGCGTTTGCTCGTATAGAATCTCTGGGATTAGGTCGCAACTCCTTGGTAGTACGATCCGGGGTAGCTCAACTGGTAGATTGCGCTCGGCTGTTAACCGAGAGGTTGTGGGTTCGAGTCCCACCCCCGGAGCTTCTACGGCAGCGCCTCAATAGGCTGCTGCCACCTCCCGAGCGGCCTGCTCTGGACCGCCATACGCTCGATGAGCCGTGCAGCCGTGTCGGCGGGGTCGTGTGCGGCGGTCCAATCGGCCATTTCGCGCGCGCGGGCACGGATCGAGGGCTCGGTGAGGGCGCGCTCTACGGCGAGGCGGATGGGCCTGGGGGAGATGAGACGCCGCGGGACGCGGACGCCGGCGCCGGCCCAATCCATGCGGGCGGCGTTCTCGTTCATGTCCCCGAAGGCCGGGGCGGCCACGACGGCGCAGCCGCTGGCCAGTGCCCGCACGAGGGTGCCGTGGCCGGCGTGGCAGACCACGACGTCGCAGCGGGGCATGGTGCGGGCGTAGGAGACCCAGGGGACGATCCTGGCGTTCTCCGGGACCGGGAGGGGAATCGGCGGGAGGCGCCGGTTCCAGGTAGCAAGCACGCGGAGGGGCGCGTCGGCGAGGCCGTGCAGCGCGGCGAGGAGGAGGCGGTGCTCGGGGTCCTGGGCGGTGGAGGGCGCGACGAGGACGAGGGGCCCGTCGCCGGGGGGGAGCTCGACCTCGTCGGCGGGGGGCTCCCACATGAGGGGGCCGACGAGATGGGTGTGGGCGGGCCAGGCGCGGGGGTACTCGAGCTGGGGGAAGGTCCCGAGGAGGACGAGCTCGCGGCTGATGCCCCCGTGGACGTAGTCGAGCTCCGGGAGGCCGAGCCGGACGCGGATCTCGTTGAGCTGGCGTCGCCCGAGCTCCAAGCCCCCGCGGATGCCCCGTTGGGCGCGCATCCAAAAACGCCGTCCCAGGGGCGTGCGCGGCAGGCGGGCGCCGATGGAGTAGTTGGGGAAGTGGGGCTCCCCGTGGGGGTGGACGTGGGGGATGAGCGTCGCGAAGGGAACCCCGGCGAGCTCCGCGGAGAGGGACGGGGCGAGGGTGAGGATATCCGCGACGAGAACGTCCGGGCGCAGCTCGCGCACGAGCGGGAGGGTGTCGAGCGTGGCGTGGTAGGCTGCCTCGTAGAAGTCCAGGGGCTCGGGCCCGTTGGGAAAGACCTCGTACTCGGGGGCCGTGGCGAACGTGATCCCCTCCGCCTCGATCGGCTCGCGCCAGCGCTCCCAGGTCTGCAGGGTGACCTCGTGGCCGCGCGCGGCGAGCCCGCGCCCGAGGGCGATCATCGGGAAGGCGTGGCCGGGGTCGCCGAAGGCGCCGAGGAGAATCCGCAGCGTTGGGGTGTCTTCGTGGGAGCTCCGCTGCGTCGGAGCGCCTACGTGGGGTCCGCTCACACGGGTGACCATCCGGCGGGGCCGCGCTAGGCGGCGAGCTCGGCGATGAGCCGCAGCTGCTCCAGGCGCTCGGGGGCGGAGAAGGCGATCGGGGTGATCCCGAGGGTGCCCACTCCGGCGTCCCGGTAGACCGCGAGGCGCTCGCGGACCACCTCCGGGGGGCCGCAGAGGGAGACGGTGTCGATGAGTCGCTCGGGGATCGCCGCCATCGCCTCCTCGCGCCTGCCTTCCAGGTAGAGGTCCTGGATCGTCTTCGCCTCCGCCTCGAAGCCGTAGCGCTGGACGAGGTTGTTGTAGAAGTTCTGCTCCCGCGAGCCCATCCCGCCGACGTAGAGGGCGATGAAGGGCCGCATCGCGTTGCGCGCCCCCTCCAGGTCCTCGGTGACGAAGACGTTCACGGTCGGGGCGATGTCGAAGCCCTCGAGCGACCGCCCCGAGCGCGCCGCGCCCTCCTCCAGCAGGGGGCGCAGCTCCGAGACGTGCTCGGGGGAGAAGAGCGTCGGGATCCAGCCGTCGGCGATCTCCCCCGCCAGCGCCGTGTTCTTCGGCCCGATCGCCGCGAGGTAGATCGGGACGCGCTCCTGGACTGGGCCGATCGTGAGCTTCAGGGCCTTCCCGGGCCCGTCGGGGAGGGGCAGCTCGAGCGTCTCCCCGTGGAACTCCACCCGTTCGCGCGCGAGCGCCATCCGCACCACGGCGACGTACTCGCGCGTGCGCTGGAGCTGGCGCGCGAAGCGCTGCCCGTGCCAGCCCTCCGCGACCTGGGGGCCGGAGGAGCCGATCCCGAGGACCATCCGCCCGCCCGAGAGCTGGTCGATCGTCGCCGCCGTCATCGCAGTCATCGCGGGCGAGCGGCCGGGCATCTGGAAGATCCCCGAGCCCAGGCGGATCTTCGAGGTCTGTCCCGCCAGCCAGCCGAGGACCGTCGCCGCGTCCGAGCCGTAGGCCTCGGCGGTCCAGACGGAGTCGTACCCGAGACGCTCGGCCTCCTGGACGACGTGGAGCTGCTCCTCGGAGGTCAGGCCGAGGCCCCAGTAGCCGATGTGCACGCCGAGCTTCATCTGCGGGTTCCTTTCAGGGAAGAGAGGGGGAGTCTACGGTGCTGGGGACCGTTAGAGGGAGTCGCCGGGCCGGATGAACATCATCTCCGGGACGACGCACGCGGGGGAGACGCGCAGGAGGTAGCGGACGGCCTCGGCGATGTCCTGCGGGCGGATCATCTCCTCGGCGTCGATCTGCCCCTTGACGAAGTCCGTCATCGGGGTGTCCACGAAAGCAGGGCAGAGCGCGGTCGACTTGATCCCGCCGCTTGAGAGCTCTTTGTTCATCGCTTCCGTCCAGCCCACCACGCCGTGCTTGGTGGCGGAGTACACCGAGAGCCACCCCTCCCCGCGCTTGCCCGAGATCGAGGAGGTGTTCACCACGAGCGCGCTGCGGTGCTCGGCGGCGGCCGCCCTGAGCATCTCCATGCACTCGCGGTAGAAGATCACGATCGAGCGCAGGTTGATCGAGAGCTGCATGTCCAGGTGCTTGGTCTGGATGTCCGCGACGGAGGCCCCGATGCCCACGCCAGCGTTGTTCACGAGCACATCGAGCCGGCCGTGGCGCTCGCGGTGGGCTGAGACGACCCGCTGGATCTCGGCCTCGTCGGAGACATTCGCGGCGACCCCGTGCACGTCCAGGCCGTCCGCGGCGAGCCCCGCGACGGCCCCCTCGAGCTTCTCCGCCCGCCGCGCCGCCATCGTGACCGCGTGGCCCTCCTCCCCGAGGACCCGCGCGATCGCAAGCCCGATCCCGCTCGAAGCCCCCGTGACAATCGCCGCACGCTGTGCCATCTCGATCTCCCTCCCACTCGTCGCCGTCGTCTGTAGAGCAGCGAATCAAAGCAGCCCCGCGCCCCCGCCGTGATCCGCCCCGGCCGCTCGCGCGCCCGGGGCTCCTGCTGGTAGCGTCCCGCGAATAGTCGCGCGCGCGCGGCGCGGGCCCGTAGCTCAGTTGGTTAGAGCTGCCGACTCATAATCGGTAGGTCGCAGGTTCGAGTCCTGCCGGGCCCATCGCTTACTTGCGGACCCCCCGCAGGAGCACGCGCGGGGGCAGTTTGAGCGCGTGGGCGAGCTTGAAGAGCGTGAGCGCCTCGAGGTTGACCGATCCGCGCTCGAACTCTCCGATCGCGGCGCGGTCGACTCCGGCCTGCAGAGCCAGCTCTTCCTGTGTGAGGCCCGCCTGCGTGCGCGCCCATTTCAGGTTCGCGCCGAACCGCTCGAGAGGGCCGAGCGGACCGTCGGCAGGCTCGGGGGGCTCGAGCCCGTCCTCCTCCGGGCCGATCCCCTCGAAGAGGGACTCGAGCTCGACAGCGAGCTCGCCAGAGATTTTCACGAGCGTGAGCAGGCGCGGGGAGCGTTCGGCGTTCTCGATCGATTTGATCGATTTCGGGTCGAGTCCTTGCCCGATCTTGCCGTCGGGAAGATCTTTGCGCACTCGTGCGGCGCGGATGTTCTCCCCGAGCTTGCGCGAATGCTCGATGTGGAGCGGGTTGTCTGTGTGGCGCATTTGCGCATCCTCCACGAGCGAGTCCGATAAGCCAACGGCTTATTCACCAGAATCATGCGAACTTTGGACAGGTTCTCGAGGGGGCCGTGGACCAGTCCTCGGGGGCCTCCGGGACCTGATGCCTCCGGCCTGAGGAGGAGCCGCTCGAAGTCTTCCGCCCCGGCAAATACCCTCCGGGCATGGAGGTTGCGGGCATGGAGGTCGCGGGGCCGACGCGCGGGGCCGCGCGGCGGCGGCAGAGCACACGCCTGGCGGTGATCGACCTCGGATCGAACTCGTTCCGGCTCGTGGTCTTCACGGCCGGGAACGGATGGTGGCAGCGGACGGACGAGATCTACGAGGCGGTCCGGATCGGAGAGGGGATGACGGCGACGGGGCGGCTCGGAGAGGAGCCGATGCGCCGGGCGCTGGCGACGCTCGAGGTCTTCGAGCACTTCTCCCGGGCGAGCCGGCTGAAGGCGGGCGAGATCGACGCGCTCGCGACGAGCGCGATCCGGGACGCGGAGAACGCGCCCGAGTTCCTCGCCCGGGCGCGCGGGTTCGTGGAGCTGCCGATCCGCGTCCTCTCGGGCGAGGAGGAGGCGCGCTACGGGTACCTCGCGGCGGTGAACTCGACGACGCTCGCCGACGGTTGCGTTTTGGATCTCGGCGGGGGCTCGCTGCAGCTCGTGCGGGTCGCCGGGCGGCTCGTCGCCGAGATGGGCTCATGGCGGCTGGGCGCGGTGCGGATGACCGAGCGCTTCCTCCCCGGCCGGGGCCCGGCGTCCAAGCGGGAGCTGCAG
>DASZFE010000072.1:0-5692 GCA_035940155.1 Solirubrobacteraceae bacterium
GAGCGAAGCGCCGGCGACGGTGCAGGCGCTGGTGGTGGCGGGGAACGAGCTCCAGGACCTCCCCTACGGCTCTGCGGGCCACCCGGACCCACGGGGGGCGCTGAACGAGGACTGCTCGAGCACGGTCAACTACGTCCTCTACCGCGCGGGGGTGCGGCCGATCGCGGAAATCCTCCAGCGGAACCCGTTGGCGCAGGACTACGTCGACTGGGGCCTGCCGGGTCCGGGGAGGTGGGTGACGATCTATGCGACGCGGACCCCGACGGCGCACGTCTTCGTCGTGATCGCGGGGCTCCGCCTGGATACGAGCCACCACGGAACGGACCTTGGCCCGAACCGCGACCAGGACGGCCCCCGCTGGCGCATCCTCGACCACATCCCGACCTGGGCGCACTGGTCCGTCCGCCATCCACCGGGGCTGTGAGGACGAACGAACCCATCGGACTCAACCTGTCGCTCGCGTTCCGCTTGCCGTAGATTGCCCGCATGCCCATACGCAAGGTCGACTACCTGCTGATCGGCGGCGGGCTCGCCTCGGCGAACTGCGCGCGCTGGCTGCGCGAGGAGGGCGCGGAGGGGTCGATCCTGCTCGTCGGGCGCGAGCTCGACGCGCCGTACAACCGGCCGCCGTGCTCGAAGGGGTACCTGCGGGGCGAGGAAACGCGCGAGCAGACGCTCTTCCGCCCGGCCGAGTGGTGGGCGGAGCAGGAGATCGAGCTGCTGACGCGCACGAGCGTCACCGGGCTGGACCTGGAGGCGCGCGCGGCGAAGCTCTCCACGCGCGAGGAGGTCGAGTTCGGGGAGGCGCTGATCGCGACCGGGGCGAACGTGCGGCGGCTGAGCGTCGAGGGGGCGGAGCTCGAGCAGATCCACTACCTGCGGGCGCTCGGCAACGCGGACGCGATTCGCGCGGGCGCGCGGGACGCGGAGGACGTGGTCCTGATCGGCGGCTCCTACATCGGCTGCGAGGTCGCGGCGTCGCTGAGCAAGATGGGCCGGCGCTGCACGATCGTGATGCAGGAGGACGTGACCTTCGAGCGCTCCTTCGGCGCGCGCGCGGGGCGCTTCTTCCAGGAGATCCTGGAAGCGCACGGAGTGAGGGTCCACGGGGCTGACGAGCTCGATCGCGTCGAGGGGGAGGGTCGCGTCGGGAAGGTCATCACCAAGGGTGGCCTGGAGCTGCCGGCGCAGATGGTCGTGATCGGCGCCGGGGTGCTCCCGGACGTGCGCCTGGCCCAGGGCGCGGGGCTTCAGATCGGAGCGCGCGGAGGCGTGCGCTGCGACTCACGCCTTCAGACCTCCGTGCCCGGGGTGTTCGCGGCGGGGGACATCTGCGAGTACGAGTCGCCCCTCCACGGCGGGCGCCCGCTGCGCGTGGAGCACTGGGATGTCGCCTTCAACCACGGGAAGACCGCCGCGCTGAACATGCTCGGGCGCGACGTCGCCCACGAGGTGGTCCCGTACTTCTTCTCCGACCTCGCCGACTGGGCCTCGCTGGAGTACGTCGGCCCGGCGTACGAATGGGACGAGGAGATCGTCCGGGGCTCTTACGAGGACGGCGCGTTCTCCCACTGGTACCTCAAGGAGGGTCGCGTGGCGGCGGCGCTCTCGGTGGGCCGCTCGGAGGACCTCGAGCACGCACGCCGGCTGATCGCGGCTGGGGCCCCGCTCGGCGAGGAGCGCGCGGGGCTGGGCGACCTCGGCACGGATCTCGAGGACCTCGGTCGTTGAGCCAGTCGGCTACCGGCCGCGGGGCGAGTCGGTTAGTATCCAACCGTCCATAGGTCGGTGGTGAAGGGAAGCCGGTGAGAGTCCGGCGCGGACCCGCCACTGTGACCGGGGATGCCCACCGCGGCGCACCAGACTGATCGAAGACCGGCTGGCGCGCAGCCACCAATCCGCCTCCGGCGGGACGGGAAGGCGCGGGGGGTGGGCCCGGGAGCCAGGAGACCTGCCTCCGACCGCAAGCCCACAAGACCCTCGTGGAAAGGGGTTGGCTAGAAGATGATCTACTCGATTCGTACCGTGCCGGCGATCCTCGGCACGGCTCTCACCATTGCTCTCCTGTGTGTCCTCGCGAGTGCCGCGGGCGCCGCGGGCACACCCGCGATCGTGACCGTGAGGGTCGAGGGTCTCGGCCATACGGTCGTGCTCCCGACGCAGGTGACGACGACGACGGCGCCGGTGGTGAAGGACGGGAAACCGGAAGACTCGTGCACGGGGACGAGCGCGGCGGGGGCGCTTGAGCTGGCGACGGCGGGCAACTGGGGCGGGACGTGGAACAAAGCGTTCGGCTACAGCGTGGAAAGGGTCGTCGAAGAAAGCTTTCCGTTTACGGGCGCGTACTACTGGAGCCTGTGGCTGAAAGACCATGAAGCCGAAACGGGGGTCTGCGGGGCGGAGCTCGAAAACGGCGAGGAAGTGCTCCTGTTTCCGGGCTGCTACAGCGAATCGAAAGGCGTGTGTCCCCCGGTGGCGCCGCTTCCGCTGGGCATCGAAGCCCCGGTGATCGCCGAAGCGCGGACGCCGGTGAGGGTGACGGTGAGCATGTACAACTCCAAGGGCGAAGCTTCCCCGGCGGTGGGCGCGACGGTCTCGGGGGGCGGGACGAGCTCGACGACGGACTCGGGTGGGCACGCGACGCTGATGTTCGCAGGCGACGGGACCTACACGTTGCAGGTGAGCGGCTCATCCGAAGGGCCGCCTTCGGTGCGAACGGAGACGAGGATCTGCGTGCACGAAGGGAACGACGGGACGTGCGGGACTCCGGCGCCTGCGGCCTCATCGCTGCCGGGGAGCTCACCGGGGAGCATCCCGACGCTGGGTCCGGCCCCGTACGGCGGGCCGTACGCGGTGGTGGCGGAGATGACGGACGTGCTCGACGGACATCACTACTCGCGCGGGCACGCGCCTCGGGTGTTGACGGGGAAGGTGCTGGCGCACACGGGCGTGGGGTCGGTGGAGATCGAGCTGCGGCGCGGCCGCGGCGGGCACTGCTCCTTCTACGACGGGGTGCGCGGTCGTTTCGAGCGGGCGCGGTGCGGGAGGGGGAGCTTCTTCAAGGCGGGGAGCGGGGCGAGCTTCTCCTACCTGCTTCCGACGGCGCTCCCGGCGGGCCGGTACGTGCTCGACGTGGAGGCGGTGGACGCGAACGGGAATCGAACGAAACTTGCGCGAGGGAGCTCCAGAGCGGTCTTTTATGTCGATTGAGAGATCGTCGGGGCCGGTGGGGCTCGCTCTCGCCCCGGGGGTCCTCCCGGCCCCCGTCCTCGCCCTGGCCGCGATCGCCATGGCGGCCCTCGCCCTGGCGGGCTGCGGCCTGGGCGCGGGCCCGACGCCGGGCGGGGTGGGGCTGCTCGTGACGCGGGACTTCGGCGCGGGGGCCCTGCGGGTGCCGAGCGCGCCGCGGGTGCAGGGGAGCGAGACGGTGATGAGCCTGCTGATGCGCAACGCGACGGTGCAGACGCGCTACGGGGGCGGGTTCGTGGAGTCGATCGACGGCGACTCGGGCGGGCGGAGCGCGGCGGGCGCGCCGGAGGACTGGTTCTATTACGTCAACGGCGTCGAGGCCCCGGAGGGCGCGGCGCAGAGGCGCGTGCACCCGGGGGACCGGATCTGGTGGGACCTGCACGACTGGAGTCAGAGCGAGGGGGTCCCGGCGGTCGTGGGCTCCTTCCCGGAGCCCTTCCTGCACGGGATCGAAGGCCGGCGGCTGCCGGTGCGGGTGGAGTGCTCGAGCCCGCGGGGCGGGGCGTGCACGAGGGTCGCCCACGCGCTGCTCGCGCTCGGGGTCCCGGCGGGGGTCTCGACGATCGCGCCGAGCGACGAAGCGCAGACGCTCCGGGTGCTGGTCGGCCCGTGGGCGACGGTGAGGGACGATCCGGCGGCGCGGAGCATCGAGTCCGGCCCGCGCGCGAGCGGGGTCTACGCGCGCCTCTCGGCGGACGGACGGACGCTGACGCTGCTCGACCCCGAGGGCCACGCGACCCGCACGCTCACCTCGGGCGCGGGGCTGATCGCGGCGACGCGCTACTCGGGCGGGGCGCCCGTGTGGGTGCTCACGGGGACCGACGCGGGCGGCGTGGACCTCGCGGCGGGTGCCTTCGCAGAAGGCCCGCTGCACGCCCGCTTCGCGGTCGCGCTCATGCCCCCGAGCACCGTGCTCGCGCTGCCCCGACCGAGCCCATGAACCGGGCTCCCTTCTATCGGCGCCTGCCCACGCCGCTGCACGCGGCGCGCGCGGGCGTTGGGGCGCTTTGGGCCGGGGCTCTCTGCGGGGCGGCCCTGCTGGTCTACCACCCGCTCGCGCTGATCGCGCTGACGCTCGCGGTGCTCGGGGCGGCGGCCTGGGCGGGCGTGGGCCGCGAGGCGGGGCGGGCGCTGCGTACGGGCCTGATCGTGGCGCTCCCGATCGTGACCGTGAACGTGCTCGTCTCGCGCGAGGGTCTCACCGTGTTCGCGCGCCTGGGCGACCTCGGGCCCTTCGGGCAGGGCGACCTGACGGTGGAGGCGCTGGTGTACGGGGCGGTGATCGCGCTGAAGGTGACCCTCTTGATCCTGATCACGACGCTGGCGAGCCTGACGATCGACCCCGACGAGCTGCTGCGGGCGCTGCGCCGGCTCTCCTTCCGCTCGGCCCTGACGGCGTCGCTGGCGACGCGGATGGTGCCGCTGCTCGCCGCCGACGCACAGCGGTTGGCCGAGGCGCAGCGCACCCGCCCCGGGGGCGCCCCGCGCGGGGCGCGGGGCCGGGTGCTGCTTCTGGGCGCGTTGGTGGGGGGCTCGCTGGACCGTGCGATGGACGTTGCGGCGACGCTCGAGTTGCGCGGCTTCGCCGCTGCCTCTTCCTTCGGCTTCCCCCGCTTCTCCCCCTCCTCCGACTCTGGTCTTGGCTCCCGCCTGCGGTGGAGGTGGCGTCGGCGGGAGCGACCCCGGCAAGCGGGGCGCCTGCGTAGGCCGTGGTCGCGGCACGACCTCGCGTTCGCCGCATCGGGCCTTGCCGTGCTTGCGCTCGCGCTCGCCGGACGCCTCACCGACGTCGCCTCCTTCGAGGCCTATCCGCTGCTTCAGATGCGCCTGGACGCGGTCACGGTCGCGCTGTGCGCGGCGCTGGTGGTGGCGGTGTTGCTGCCCATGTGCGATCGACGGGGAGCTGATCTATGAGCTTCCTCGAGCTCGAACGTGTCACCTACACCTACCCGGGCCAGAGCGTCCCGGCCCTGAGCGAGGTGAGCCTGACGGTCGCCCCGGGGGAGTTCTGCCTGCTGGCGAGCCTATCCGGGCAGGGGAAGTCGACGCTGCTGCGCGCGGCCTGCGGGCTGGCGCCGCACTTCCACGGCGGGCGCTTCGCGGGCCGGGTGCGAGTCTGCGGGCTGGACACGCGCGAGCACGGCCCCGCGCGGCTGGGGAGTCTCGTGGGCGTCCTCTTCCAGGACCCCGAGACGCAGCTGGTGATGAGCTCCGTCCACGCCGAGCTCGCGCTTACGCTGGAGAGTCGTGGGCACGGTCCAGCGGCTGTGGCGCGGGGCGTCGAGGAGGTCGCGCTGGCGCTCGGGATCGACCACCTGCTGGAGCGCTCCACGCACGAGCTCTCGGGCGGGGAGAAGCAGCGGGTGGCGCTGGGCGCGGCGCTCGTGGGCCGTCCGCGCGTGGTGCTGCTCGACGAGCCGACCTCTCAGCTGGACCCCGTGGC
>DASZFE010000073.1:0-5381 GCA_035940155.1 Solirubrobacteraceae bacterium
ACCGGACGGCCGCCCGCCGCCTCAGCCGCCGCCTCCGCCACGAGCAGCCCGCTCACCCCCGGGTAGTCCTCCGCCCGCTCCCGCGCCGGGTACACGTCGAGCACCACCACCACGTCCGCGAGCGCCAGCGCCTCCCCGAGCTCGCGTCCCAAGAGGGCCGTCCGCGAGTACAGGTGCGGCTGAAACACCCCCACCAGCCGGTCCGGCTGGAGCGTCCGCGCCGCCCGAAGCGTCGCCGCCACCTCCGTCGGGTGGTGCGCGTAGTCCTCCACCACCTCCGCCCCCGCAGCCGTCCTGCCCAGCCGCTCAAAGCGCCGCCCCGCCCCGCCAAAGGCCGCCAGCGCCTCGATCGCCCTCTCCTCCCCCACCCCCGCCAGCCGCGCCGCCTCAAGCGCCCCCACCGCATTCACCGCGTTGTGCCCCCCCGGCACCCTCAGGCGCACCTCCCAGCCGCGCCAGGCGAAGCGCGAGCCCCCCCGGTCAAGGCGCACGTCCTCGGGGGCGTAGTCCACGATCACCTGCCCCGCCCGTGCCAGGAACTCCGCAAACGCCTCCCGCAGCTCCTGGAGCGAGCCGTACGTTGCGTGGTGGTCGAGCTCCACGTTCGTCAGCACCCCGATCTCCACATTCAGGCTCAGCATCGAGCGGTCCGACTCGTCCGCCTCGACCACCAGCCACTCCCCCGTGTCCCACTCTGCGTTCGCCAGGCCGGCCCCGATCGTCCCCCCCACCAGCCAGCTCGGGCGCAGGCCCGCCGCGCGCAGGATCTGCGCAAGCATCGAGGACGTCGTCGTCTTCCCGTGCGTTCCCGCCACCGCGATCGTCCGTCGCAGCCCGCTCAGCTCCACCAGCAGCTCCGCCCGCGGGAGCTCCGGCAGACCCCGCGTGCGCGCCGCCTCCCGCTCGGGGTTCTCCGCGGGGATCGCGCTGGAGTAGATCACCTCCACGCCCGCCCCCTCCGGGACGTTCTCCGGGGCGTGCCCGATCCGCGCCTCCAGCACCCCCTCCGCCCGCAGCCGCTCCAGGTAGGGCGAGTCCGCCCGATCCGAGCCGCTCACCTCCGCCCCCAGCGCGTGCGCCGCCCGCGCGTACCCGCTCATCCCCGCGCCCCCCACCCCGACGAAGTGCAGCCGACGCCCGCTCCATGGCCCTCTCTCGCTCATCCCCGTGCCGCCCCCAGGAGCTCCGCGGCGATCTCCCGCGCGGCGTCCGGGCGCGCGAGGCCACGGGCCGCCAAGACCATCGCGCGCAGGCGCGAGGGGTCCGCGAGGAGCTCCGCGACCTCCCGCGCCAGACGCGGTCCCGTGAGCTCCGCGTCGGGGATCACCACCGCCGCGCCCGCCGCGCTCATCCAGCGCGCGTTCGCGCTCTGGTGGTCGGAGGAGGCGTGCGGGTAGGGCACCAGGATCGCGGGTGCCCCGTGCGCGGCGATCTCGAACACCGATCCCCCCGCGCGCGCCACCACGAGGTCCGCCGCCGCCAGCGCGTCCGCGAAGGTCTGGAGGTCCATGTACTCCCGCAGGTCGTACCCCCGGGGCAAGAGCCGCTCGCGCAGCTCCGGATAGTCCCGCCGGCCGCACACGTGCACCACGTGGAAGCCCGCCCCCGCGAACGCCTCCAGCGCCGCCAGGTTGATCGAGCGCGCGCCCAGGGACCCCCCGAAGATCAGCACGCAGCGCTCGCCCTCGGCCACCCCCAGCCGCGCCCGCGCGCCCCGCCCGTCCATCTGCGGCGGCGGGATCGGCCGGCCCGTCACGCGATAGCGGCGTCCCTCGCGCCGGGCGATCGGGAACGCCAGGCAGACCCGCCGCGCGAACGGCGCGAGCGCCCTGTTCGTCAGCCCCAGTCGGCTGTCCGCCTCCGTCAGCACCAGCGGTATCCGCCGGCTCAGCGCCGCCAGCCCCACCGGCCCCGCGACGTACCCCCCGCCGCCCATCACCGCGTCCGGGCGCAGCTCGCCCAGGAGCGCGCGCGCACGCACGACCGCCCGGGCCGCCCGCAGGAGCGCCCGGGCCGCGCGCACCGGGCTCCTGCGGCTCAGGCCCTCCACGGAGATGCTCGACAGCGGGAAGCCCGCCGCCGGCACGAGCTCCGCCTCCGCGCGTCCGCCCCCGATGAACTCGACCTCAGCCCCCTCATCCCGCAGCGCGCCCGCGACCGCGAGCGCCGGCACCACGTGCCCCGCCGTTCCCCCGGCGGCGATCACGATCCTGGGGCTTCCCGACCGCATCCGTCCATCCTGCCGATTCCTTGCGGGGAGCGTCGGCCACACGCTTGCGGGAAGCATCGGCCACGCGACGCCCGCGCCGCGGAGACACCGCGCGCACGTGCGCCCCCGAGCCCGCCGCGACGTTCAACAGCAGTCCCATCGCGCCGAGCATCACGATCAGGCTGCTCGACCCTTAGGAGACGAACGGCAGCGGCACCCCCGTCAGCGGCGCGAGGCCCAGCACCGCGAAGGCGTTCAGGAGCGCCTGGGAGAGGATCAGCGTCGTCATCCCCACCGCCACCAGCGCCGCGTAGAGGCTCCGCGCGCGCTTCGCCGTGCGCAGGCCCGCGTAGCCGATTAGCCCGTAGAGGAACAGCAGCGCCGAGACCCCCAGGACCCCGAGCTCTTCCGCGATCACCGCCAGGATGAAGTCCGTCTGGGCCTCCGGGAGGTAGAAGATCTTCTGCACCGACTCCCCCGGGCCCACCCCGAAGAGACCCCCCGAGCCGATCGCGATCTGCCCCTGCACCGCCTGGAAGCCGCTCCCGTACGCGTGCGACCAGGGATTCATAAACGAGGTCAGCCGCGTCAGTATGTAGGGCCTCACGAGCCCGTAGAGCAGAACCGCCCCCGCCGCCCCGGCCGCCAGGATCGCCAGCGACCGCAGCGGCATCCCCGCGACCACCAGCAGCGCGCCCGCCGTGAACGCGATCACCAGCGCCGTCCCCAGGTCCGGCTGGGCGCCCACCAGCAGGCACGCCCCGCCGATAACCACCAGCAGCGGTTTCGCCAGCTCCCGCAGGTCCCGCGTGCGCTGCGGGCGGCGCGCGAGCAGCATCGCCGCGTAGAGCACCAGCGCGAGCTTCAGAAGCTCCGAGGGCTGGAACTGGAAGACCCCCGGGCCGATCCACCGTCGGGCGCCATTGATCCGCACACCCACGTGCGGGACGTACGTCGCCAGCACCAGCGCAAAGGAGATCGCCAGCAGCGGCGGCGTCAGCGTCTGCAGCCGCGCCAGGCCGTCGCGCGCCATCAGGTGCATCAACACTAGACCCACCCCACCGAAGATCAGGTACTTCACCAGGTACCCGCTCCCGTTCCCGTGGCCACCCAGGAGCGTGCTCGCCGAGGAGGAGCTGTAGACCATCACCGCCCCGAACGCCAGCAGGCACAGCGTCGCCGTCAGCAGGATCTGGTGCTCGATCGGCCGCTCCGTCCCCGCCGCGCCGCGCGGGGCCGAGCTCCCTCTTTGGCCCCTGTGCCGGGCGCCCCTCCTGGGTGCGGACATCCTCGCTGACTTCGACATCCCGGGCGGGAAGCCTCCATCACGAACCGGACGACCCGCCCTCCCCGACCAGCTCCCGGAATCGCTCCCCACGATCCTCGAAGTCCTCGAACTGGTCGAAGCTCGCGCACCCCGGGGAGAGCAGCACGACCTCCCCCGGCGCCGCCGCCGCGCGCGCCCGCGCCAGCGCCCGCGCCAGATCGCCGCAGTCGTGGACCGGCGCCGCCACCCCCTCCAGCGCCGCCGCGATCAGTCCCGCAGCCTCCCCGATCAGGTACACCGCCCGGCAACCCCCAACCGCGTCCCGCAGCCCCCCGAAGTCCTGGCCCTTCCCCCGCCCGCCCAGGATCACGTGTATCCCCGCCCCCGCGAACGCCCGCAGCGCCACCAGCGTGCTCGCCACGTTCGTCGCCTTCGAGTCGTTCACGTAGAGCACCCCCCCGATGCGGGCGACCTCCTCCAGGCGGTGGGGCACCCCGGGGAAGCTCGCGATGCCCGCCCGCACCGCAGCCGGGTCGAGGCTCCGCTCCAAGCAGACCGCCGCCGCCGCCATCGCGTTCTCGATGTTGTGCCCCCCCCGCAGGCGGAGCTCCGCGACCTCAAGCAGCCGCTCCCCCCGCCACCACAGCGCCCCCTCGCGCAGCGCCACCGTCGCCTGCGGCCCCCTCCCGTAGTACACCCGCCGCGCCGCCCCGCGAACGTCGAGGTTCGCCAGATCCTCCGCCAGCACCGCCAGATCCCCCTCCTCCTGACGCGCAAACAGCTCGAGCTTCGCGTCGCGATAAGCCTCCATCGTTCCGTGGCGGTCCAGATGATCCGGTGTCAGGTTCAACACCACCCCCGCCTGCGGCGCAAACGCCACCGTGTCCTCCAACTGAAACGAAGAGGTCTCACAAACCACCGTCCCCTCGCGCTCGATCCGCCCCACCAGGCCGCTCAGCGCGCTCCCCACGTTCCCAGCCACCACCACCGGGAGGCCCGCCTCGCGGTGGACGTGTCCGATCAGCTCCACCGTCGTCGTCTTCCCGTTCGTCCCCGTCACCGCGATCAGCTCGTTTTCGAGCAGCCGCCACGCGAGCTCGAGCTCGCCCAGCACCGGCAGCCCCCGCGCCCGCGCCGCCGCGAGCACCGGCACGTCCCCCGGAACCCCCGGGCTCTTCACCACCGCCCCCACCCGGTCCAGCAGCCGCCCGACATCCATGCCCAGAGCGCCGCCAGCGCCCTCGCCGGCCGCGAGCCCGCCGCCCAGGCGCAGCTCCACCCCCGCCCGCTCGAGCGCCTCGAGGCCCGCTGGGCTCCCCGCGTCCACGCCGATCGCCTCCTCCCCGCGCTCCCGCAGCGCGAGCGCCGCCGCAACGCCCGAGCGCGCCAGGCCCAGCACCAGGTAGGGGCCGGGGGGGAGCGGCGGGCGGGGCCTCACCCGATGCTCTGCTTGTAGATCGTGAACCCGATCGCCGCGCACACCGCCGCCACGATCCAGAAGCGCAGGATGATCTTCGTCTCCGACCACGCCCGCAGCTCGAAGTGGTGGTGGATCGGCGCCATCAGGAACACCCGCCGGCGCGTCATCTGGAAGGAGATCACCTGGATCACGACCGACAGCGCCTCGATCACGAAGATCCCCCCCAGCAGGATCAGCAGGACCTCCGTCCGCGTCATCACCGCCATCCCCGCGATCGCCCCCCCCAGCCCCAGCGAGCCCGTGTCGCCCATGAAGACCGTCGCCGGGAACGCGTTGAACCACAGAAAGCCGATGCACGCCCCCACCACGCACCCCGCCAGCATCGCCAGGTCCCAGTCGAACGCCAGGAACGTGATCCCCACGTACGCCAGCAGCACGATCGCCGCGCACCCGGCGGCGAGCCCGTCGAGCCCGTCCGTGAGGTT
>DASZFE010000074.1:0-1559 GCA_035940155.1 Solirubrobacteraceae bacterium
TACGAGCACCTCGGGGTCCTCACGACCGAGCAGCTCGCGCGCCTCTACAGCGAGTCCACCGTCGGCCTGTGCCTCTCGCTGACGAACTTCTCGCTCATGCCCAAGGAGATGCTCGCCTGCGGCCTGCCCTGCGTGGAGCTCGCGGGCGTGAGCGCCGAGTCGATCTTCGGCCCCGACGGCGGGCCCCTCGCGCTCGCCCCCCTCGATCCGCAGCGGATCGCCGACGCCATCGAGCGTCTCCTCGACGACCCCGCCGAGTGGGAGCGCCGCTCCCGCGCGGGGATCGATTTCGTCTCCACGCACACCTGGGAGCACGCCACCGACGAGGTCGAAGCCGGCCTGCGCCACGCCCTCGCCAAGCGCGAGGCGCTCGCTCTCGGCGCGAGCTGAGCCTCGGCCGCGCCGAGCCCCCTACGTGAAGAAGCTCCCGAGCGTGAGCAGCTGAGCGGCGTAGCTGAGGCCGATCATCGCGACCACGAGGGCGGTCGCGAGCGGGACGTGCAGGCGGCGTCCGAGCCCGAAGGTCCCGCCGACGGCGATCGCGGCGAGGGCGGCGATCGCGGGGAACATGTAGCGGCCCTGCTCGGCGACGACCGTGCGTCCCCCGGTGGGCGTGAAGTAGGCGGCCTCGACGGCGAGGAGGACGCAGAGGGGTAAGAGGACGATCACCAGGAGCTCCCAGCCGCGCCCGCGGACGAAGGGACGGTGGCGCCAGGCCGCGCGCAGCGCGAGCAGCCCGACGGCGACCATCGTGAGGAGGATCGTCACGTAGACCCAGCGGGGGAAGAAGAAGGTGTACCAGCCGAAGGCCCCCCAGCCCCGCTGCATGTAGATCTGGAAGAAGGGCCAGCCCGGCGGGAAGAGCGCCCCCATGAAGGAGAGGCGCGGGAGGAAGAGCTCCCAGAGGTACACCAGGAACCGGCCCGGCATCTGCCGCGCGAGGCTCACCGCGCTCGTCGCCGAGATCGCCGCCCCCCCGGTCGCGTGTCCGGCGAAGACGTCCTGCATGTGTGGTTCCAACAGCCCCGCTCCGCCCCGCACGAGCAGGAAGCCCACGGCCAGCGCGGCCCACGGCGCAAGCGCCGCCGCGAGCGCCGCCGACGGAGTCTCCGCCGTGGGGGCCGCCGCGGTCGAGCCCCCCGTGGGCCTCAGACGCCCGGGGCCATCTCGCGAGCGCCAGAGGACGCCCGCGAGCGCGACGAGCGCGACGGGGTAGACCTCGTAGCCCGTCTCCTTCATCAGCGGCGCGAGGGCCAGGGTCGCGCCGAGGGCCAGGGCCAGGCGAGGGGTGAGACCCCGGCGGAGCGCGCGCACGAGCAGGTAGAGCGAGAGGGCCACGGCGGCGTTGACGCCGTTGTCGTTGTTCACCGCCCCCCCGATGAAGCCGAACATCGGGTGAAAGGCCACGAGCAGCCCCGCCGCGACCGCCGCCAGGGGGTGTCCGGGCAGGATCTCCCGCACGACCCCGAAGGCGCAGAGGGCGACCAGGGCGGCCAGGAGCGCGGAGGCCAGGCGCATCACGGTCAGCTGCGAGTAGACCGACTGGCCGCGCACGAGCT
>DASZFE010000075.1:0-5966 GCA_035940155.1 Solirubrobacteraceae bacterium
TCACGGCGGAGCTGGGCCAGCTCTGAGGGTCCGGCGGGCGACCCTCCCCGGCGACGCTGCTCGGGGGGCTCGTTTTCCAAGATGGCTCCGGGCTCTGAGAGACTGAGGGGATGATCGATCGCGCGCGGGCGCTGGCGGCCCTGTCGGAGCACGAGTTCGACGTGGTGGTGGTGGGGGGCGGGATCACGGGGGCGGGGGTGGCGCTGGACGCGGCGACGCGGGGGTACAGCGTGGCGCTGGTGGAGCGGGCGGACTTCGCGTCGGGGACGTCGAGCCGCTCGAGCAAGCTGGTGCACGGGGGCCTGCGGTACCTGCAGAACTTCGACCTGGGGCTGGTGCGGGAGGCGCTGCTGGAGCGCCAGCTGATGGTGGCGCTGGCGCCACACCTGGTGCACCCCCTACCGCTGGTGGTGGCGGCGTTCGACGGGGCCCGCCCGGACCGCCTGGTGGGGGTGGGGTTGAACCTTTATGACGTTATGTCAGTCGACCGTGATCGCCTTCGGGCCCGTCGTGGGCGTCGGGGGCGCTCAGATCGGGAGCGGGGACCGGGGAGCGTGGAGGAGGGGCGGGCGGAGACGACACAGTCGTGGAGCCCGGAGCGCCACCGGGTGATCGACGGGGAGGAGGTCCTGCGGCTGCTGCCGGCGCTTGAGGCGCGGGAGCCGAGCAGCGGGTACCTGTTCTACGACTGCCAGACCGACGATGTGCGGCTGGTGCTGACGGTGCTGGGGGAGGCGGAGCGCTTCGGGGCGGTGTGCGCGAACCGGCTCGGGGCGCGGGCGCTGCTGGAGCGGGAGGGGCGCGCGGAGGGGGTGCTGGTCATCGACAGGGAGAGCGGTGAGGAGCTCGAGGTGCGGGGGGCGAACGTGGTGAACGCGACGGGGGTGTGGGCCGATGAGCTGCGCCCGCGGGAGCTGCACGAGGAGACGGACCTGCCGAGCATCCGCCCGAGCCGGGGGACGCACGTCACGCTGCGCCACGAGGACCTGCCGCTGGTCGGCGGGGCGATCGTGCCGGCGGGGGGCGGGCGGTCGATCTTCGCGCTCCCGTGGCTGGGGCGGACGCTGGTGGGGACGACGGACAACGACTACGAGGGGGAGCTCGACCACATCGAGCCCTCGGCGGAGGACATCGAGTACCTCCTGAGCGCGGTGAACGAGTTCTTTGCGACGTCGCTCGGCCCGGGGGACCTCGCGGGGGCCTTCGCGGGGGTGCGGCCGCTGATCTCCACGGGGGACGCGAAGAAGTCGGTGGACATCTCGCGCAAGGCGGAGCTGTATGAGACCTCGAGCGGGATGATCACGATCACGGGGGGGAAGCTGACGACGTGGCGGCGGATGGCGAAGCTCGCGGTGGATCGGATCGTGGAGCGTGAAGCGCGCGAGGCGCCGTGCCGCACGCAGGAGATCCCCCTCGGGCAGGGGGTCGCCGTCGAGGAGCTGCCGCGCGTGGAGGGCGTCCCGGAGGAGTCCTACGCGGCGCTCGCGGGCCGCTACGGCTACGCCGCCCACGAGGTCCTGGCGCTGGCGGCGGAGCGGGGCGAGCTGGCCCAGCCGATCGTCGCGGGCCTTCCGGACCTGCTCGCGGAGGCGGCCCTGGCGGCGCGGCGTGAGCAGGCGCGGAGCGTGGGCGACGTGCTCTTCCGCCGCACCCGCCTGGGCCTCCTGGCCGCCCACGAGCTCTCCCTGGCACCCGGGGTGGCCGATCGGCCCACCGGGCATGACCCCGCCACGCCACCCACCCCGGACGGCCCGGTGCGTCGCGTGGCGGACGTGCTGGCGCGGGAGCTCGGCTGGGACGGGCCACGCACGGAGGCCGAGATAGAAGACTTCGTCGCGGAGGCCCGCGCGGAGGGGCTCGAGCTCCGGTGAGCGGCGCGGTGGAGGCCCCACGGCGCCTCCTGCGGGTGGGAGACCGCGTGCTGGAGCTCCCCCATACGGGGACACCCCGTGGCGGGGCGCAGGCAGGCGGGGGGCGGCCGTGGCTGATGGGGATCGTGAACGCCTCGCCGGACTCCTTCAGCGACGGGGGCCGCTACGCAAGCCTGGAGGCCCGAGTGGAGCTCGCGGGCGAGCTTCTGGAGGCGGGGGCGGAGATCCTCGACGTGGGCGGGGAGTCCGCGACAACGGGCCGCCCGCCGGTGGGGGTGGAGGAGGAGATCGAGCGGGTCGTGCCCCTGATCGAGCGCCTCGCGGCGGACTTGAGCGCGGTGGTCTCGGTGGACACCTACAAGCCCGCGGTGGCGCGCGCGGCGATCGCGGCGGGGGCGCGGATCGTCAACGACGTGAGCGGCCTGCGCGACCCCGAGCTCGCGGAGGTCTGCGCGCAGACGGGCGCAGGGCTCGTGGTGATGCACACGCGCGCGGCGCCCCGGGAACGCCTGCAGGACCCGGACCTCTACGGGGACATCGTCGAGGATGTCCTGGGCTTCCTGCGCGAGCGCGTCGCGCTCGCCCGGGAGGCGGGGGTGGAGGAGGAGCAGATCATGGTCGACCCGGGCCCGGACTTTGCGAAGACGCCCGCGCAGACGATCGCGGTGCTGGCGGCGAGCGAGCGCCTGCACGAGCTCGGGCGGCCGGTCCTGATGGCGATCTCGCGCAAGGACTTCATCGGGGCGCTCACCGGACGTCCCCCGCGGGAGCGCCTGGCGGGGACGCTCGCGGCGCTCGCGCATGGCCTTGATGCGGGAGCGCACGTCTTCCGCGTTCACGACGTCGCGGCGGCGGCGGACTTCCTGAAGGTCCGCGCGGCGCTTGAGGGATCGAGGGAGACCGGGAGGGATCTCGCGCTCGCCGAGGAACTCCGCCACGAGCGCCGGACCCGGTGACGGGGCGAGAGGCGCTAGGCTGCTCACGCACACGTGGGTGCCGGTCGTTGGACAACGCGACCGGACGCCGACCACCCGAACCGAACGAAGGAGAAGCGAGATGACTGTACTTGAGCGCCCCGAGCTGGAGGCGAGCCCGCTGGCGGACCTGCACGCGATTGCCGACCAGATCGGGCTCGACGGATTCCGCAGACTGCGCAAGGCCGAGCTGATCGAAGCGATCCTGACGCGAGGCGGCGGGGATTCAAACGGCGAGGCCCGCGGCGCAGGCGGGGCCGACGACGACGGAGAGGCTATCTCTGACGGCGACGGCGAAGCCCCCGCGCGCCCGAGGCGGCGCCGCTCGATCCGCCCGCGTCGCGCCGCGAGCGCGTCGGAGCGCCCACGGGAGAGCGAGGAGGCCGCGGAGGCAGAGGAGCCTGCGGCTAAGCCCGCGGCCGAGCCGGAGGCGTCCACGGAGAGATCTTCGGGCGCTCGCACCCGCTCACGTGCTGGCCGCGAGCCGCGGGCCGATCGTGAGCCGCGGGCCGATCGTGAGCCGGGAGGCGGTCGTGAGCCGCGGGGTGAACGGGAGCCGAAGGGAGAGGAGCGCATCGCGGAGGGAGTGGTGGAGCTCCTGGGCAACGGGTCGGCGTTCCTGCGGGTAGATCCGCCGGACGCCTCCGACGATGACGTGTACATCTCCGCGGCGCAGGTCCGCCGCTGCGAGCTGGTCTCGGGTGACAGGGTCTCGGGGCCGGTGCGCACACCGCGGCGCTCGGAGCGCTACCCATCGCTGGCGCGGATCGACACGATCAACGGGGCCTCGGCGGACTCGGTCTCCGAGGGGACGCGCTACGAGGATCTCGCGGTGTCCCATCCGAGCGAGCGCTTCGAGCTCGACCCGGTCGATCCGACGTTGAAGGCGATCGAATGGCTGACCCCGCTGGGCCGGGGATCGCGCGCGGTGATCGTGGGCGCGGCACGCGCGGGCAAGACGGAGACCCTGCGTGGCATCCTCGGGGCGCTCGCGGGCCGGGAGGGCCTCGAGCTGACGCTCGTGCTGACCGGGGTGCGCCCGGAGGAGATCGCGGCCTGGCGGGAGGGGCCGGTGGCGCCCGCGGAGGCGCTGACGCTCGCGGCCTCGGCGGACGCGCAGAGCCACGCGGTGGAGCACGCGATCGAGACCGCCAAGCGGGTCGCCGCGCGGGGCGGGGACGCGGTGGTGCTGATCGACGGCCTGGACCACGTGCACGCGCACACGGCGCGCAAGGCCCTGGCTGCCGCGCGGAACCTCTCCGAGGGCGGGTCGCTGACGGTGATCGCGACGGCCACGAGCCCCTTCGGGGGCGAGAGCACGGTGATCGCGCTCGACGTGACGCTGACGAGCACGGGCCGCATCCCGGCGCTCGACCTGCGCGCGAGCGGGACGCTGAGGCCCGAGCTGCTCGTCGGGGAGGCCGAGGCCGCGAACATCGTCAAGGCGCGCGCGGCGGCGCTCGCGGGCTGAGACGAGCGCTCTCTACAGGCAGGCGAGGTCCAGCGGCCGGCGGGATCAACGTCTGTAGGCGACGCGGCCCCAGGAGGGCTCGGGCGCGAGCTCGATGGGCTCTTCGGGCCGCTCGGGCTGGACGTAGAGGAAGCTGCCGGTGTCTTCGAGGAAGGCGATCTCGAGCTCGCCCTCTTTGACGCGCTGGTCCAGCCAGGCGCCGCGGAAGACCAGGCGTCGCAGCCAGTGCACGAGGGAGCGCTCGGCGGGGCCGACGAGCTCGGGCCAGCAGTCGTTGACGTGCTCCCCGAGGGCCGAGGCGGGGTCCTGGATCTCGCCGTTGACGGCGAGGTTGACGAGGTCTTCCAGCTCCTCATCCCCGAGGCGTCCGCCGACGAAGCCGACCTTGATCGCGGCCTGCTCGCAGCGCTCGGAGAAGTCGAGCTCGTTGAAGGTGAAGCGCAGGTCGCCGTATTCGAGGACGAAGTCCTCTCCGGAGTTGTAGTTTCCGCGACGGGTGGTTTCCATGATCTGCCTGTCCCGGGTGCTCGTCGGTCCCGGGCCG
This sequence comes from Solirubrobacteraceae bacterium, assembly GCA_035940155.1. GTDB lineage: Bacteria > Actinomycetota > Thermoleophilia > Solirubrobacterales > Solirubrobacteraceae > Palsa-744. The sequence continues at coordinate 4,861 of DASZFE010000075.1, forward strand.
TCGGAATCATAAGCCCGGTTCCTGCTCGGGTGGTTGGGGTGCACGGGATTTTGCACGCCGCGGCTCGCGGCGCTGCGTGTACGCTCCCGGTCGATGGCGCGGCTGACTGAGCACGGACTGCGCAGGTCGGTTGGCGTGCCGGGCCTGTTTGCGACGGCCTACGGGAACGTGGGCTCCTCGATCTACTATGCCCTCGGCCTGGTCGCCGCGCACGCCCTCGGCCTGACCCCGCTGGTGTTTCTCTTTGCGGGGGGTCTGTTCCTGTTGACGGCGAAGACCTACGCGGAGGGAGCGGCGATGTTCCCCGAAGCGGGGGGCTCCTCTTCGTTCGCCCGCCACGCCTTCAACGAGCTCGTTTCCTTCTTCGCGGGCTGGGCGCTGAGCCTGGACTACATCCTCACGATCGCGATCTCGGCGTTCTTCGTGCCGCACTACCTGAGCGCCTTCCCGGGGCTGGGGGGGCTGAACCACAACCCCGGGGACATCGTCGGGGGGCTCATCACCGTGGCGCTCCTGGCGGTCCTCAACATCCGCGGGCTCGGGGAGTCGGCGAAACTGAACTTCGTCCTGGCGATCATCGACCTGAACACCCAGATCCTGCTCGTGCTGGTGGGCTCGGTGCTGGTCCTGAACCCCTCGCTGCTGATCCACCAGGTGCACCTGGGCACGGTGCCGAGCTGGCATGAGGTGATCTTCGCGCTCTCGATCGCGATGCTCGCGTACACGGGGATCGAGACGGTCTCGAACATGGCCGAGGAGGCGCGCGACCCCGGCCGGGAGGTTCCCAAGGCGGTGAACCTCGTGGTGCTGGCGGTGCTCGGGGTGTACTTGGGGATCTCGGTGATCGCGCTCTCCGCGCTGCCCGTGGAAGCCGTGGCGGGGCACCCGCACGAGTTCCAGACTCTCCTGGGCGTCGGACCCGAACATGGCGGGTTCGAAAATGACCCGGTGCTGGGGATCGTCTCGCGGCTCGGCCTGCACGGGACGGTGCTGCGAGTGGCCACGTATTACGTCGGGATCCTCGCGGCGACGATCCTGTTCATCGCGACGAACGCGGGCATGATCGGGATCTCGCGCCTGTCGTGGTCGCTGGCCGAGCACCGCCA
>DASZFE010000076.1:0-3550 GCA_035940155.1 Solirubrobacteraceae bacterium
AGGTCGCGGCGGAGTTCGTCGCGCGGCTGGTCGAGCGGCTCGAGGACGTGCCGATGCCGCCACGCACGCTGCTGAACGTCAACGTCCCCGCCGGAACCCCACGAGGAGTCGAGGTCGCGAGCCTCGGTCGCCGCATCTATCGCGACGAGCTGAAGCTCGAGCGCGAGGAGTCCGGACCGCCGGCGCGCCGTCACTACTGGGTCTACGGCGACGACCCGGGCTTCCACGACGAGCCCGGGACCGACCTCGCGGCGGTCGCGGCGGGCCGGATCGCGATCACGCCGATCCACTTCGACCTGACCCACCGGGAGGGCATGGAGGCACTGGGCGCCTTCGACCTGCAGGCGCTCCTGGGGCCGGTTGCGCCGGGGTCATCCGCGCCGGGGCCGGTGGCGGTCGAGCACGAAGGGCGATGAGCGGAGGGGGGGACTCCACGGCGCGCGAGCGCGCGAGGGAGCTGCGGGAAGCGATCGAGCACCACAGCCACCGCTATTACGTCCTCGATGATCCAGAGATCGGGGACGATCGGTACGACGCGCTCCTCGACGAGCTGCGGGCGCTGGAGTCCGAGCACCCGGAGCTGGTGGGGCCAGACTCCCCGACGCAGCGCGTCGGGGGAGAGCCGGTGGATCACCTGGAGAAGGTGAGGCATCCCGAGCCGATGCTCTCGCTTGCGAACGCGCGCTCGGAGGAGGAGCTGCGCGGGTGGGTGGAGCGGATGCGCAACCACCTCGCGCGGGAGGGGATCTCCGATCCGGAGCTCGAGTACGTGGTGGAGCCGAAGGTGGACGGCCTGGCGATCAGCCTGATCTACCGCGAGGGGGTGCTCGAGCGGGGGGCGACGCGGGGGAACGGGGAGATCGGGGAGGACGTGACGCACAACCTGCGGACGATCGGGTCGATCCCGCTGCGCGTGCCGGGGGCGCCGGCGTTCCTGGAGGTGCGGGGGGAGGTCTACATGTCCCTGCGGGACTTCACGGCGCTGAACGAGCGCCGCGCGCAGGAGGGACTATCGACGTTCATGAACCCGCGGAACTCCGCGGCGGGGACGGTGCGCCAGCTCGACCCGGCGCTGACGGCGGAGCGGCCGCTGTCGATCTGGTGTTACCAGGTGGGCGTGTGCGAGGGCCTCTCCTTCAAGACCCACTGGGAGGGCCTTGAGTGGCTGCGCGAGCACCGCTTCCCGGTGAACCGCGACGTGATGGTGCTGCGGAGCGAGGGGGAGGTGATCGAGCAGTGCCTGCGCTGGCAGCACCGGCGCGGGGAGCTCGACTTCGAGATCGACGGGGTCGTCGTGAAGGTCTCCGACCTCGAGCTGCAGCGGCGCCTGGGGGCGGTTGGGCGCGAGCCGCGCTGGGCGATCGCGTGGAAGTTCCCGCCGACGACGGCGCTGACGCGGCTGTTGGAGGTGCGGTGGAACGTGGGGAAGTTCGGCGACCTGCGCCCCTACGCGGTCCTCGAGCCGGTCGTGGTCGGGGGGGTGAGGATCGGGATGGCGACGCTCCACAACGAGGAGGACATCCTGCGCAAGGACATCCGGGCCGGGGAGGAGGTGATCGTGCTGCGCGCGGGGGACGTGATCCCGCAGGTGATCTCCCCGGCGCCCCACGTGGTTGAGCGCGCGGACCGTCCGCCGCCGACGCATCCCCCGGAGCGCTGCCCGTTCTGCGAGACGAGGACGGTGAAGCCGGAGGGGGCGGTCTTCACGCAGTGCCCGAACCGCGACTGCCCGGAGCGGGCGTGGCAGCTTTTGAAGCACTTCGTCTCGCGCGGGGCGATGGACATCGAGGGTCTGGGGGAGAAGCAGGTCGCGCTCTTGCAGGAGCAGAGGCTGGTGAAGACCGCCGGGGACTTCTACCGCCTGAGGGACGCGAGGGAGCGGCTATTGGAGCTCGACGGCTTCGCGGAGCTCTCGGTGACGAACCTGCTCGAGGCGATCGAGGCCTCCAAGGAGCGGCCCTTCGCGCGGGTGCTCTTCGCGTTGGGGATCGAGGAGGTCGGGGAGGTCACGGGCCGGAACCTCGCGCAGCGCTTTCGCACGATCGACGCGCTCCTCGCGGCCTCAGCGGAGGAGATCGAAGCGACCTCGGGGGTTGGGGAGAAGATGGCCTCACTGATCCGGGCGCAGCTGGACGAGGAACGGATGCGGGATCTGATCGAGGACCTGCGCGGGATCGGGCTGCGTCTGCACGAAGAGGGGCGCCCTCCCTCGGAGGGGCCGCTCGCGGGGAAGACGCTGGTGCTGACGGGGACCCTCCCGGGCCTCTCGCGCGAGGAGGCCACGGAGTTGATCCAGGCCGCGGGCGGGCGGGTCTCGACATCGGTCTCGAAGAAGACGGACTACCTCCTCGCGGGCGAGCGCGCGGGCTCGAAGCTCGAGAAGGCCGAGCGCCTGGGAGTCGAGGTGATCGACGAGAAGGGCCTGCGGGGGCTCGTGGGGGAGTGAGCCGGCCTCGCCCGTCCCGGCCCGGCTGCTCAGTAGGCGGCGAGGTCAGCGGCGATGGTGTCCTGGAGGTGGTGGGCGGTTTCGGCGGGGATGCGGTCGTCGAAGAGGGCGAAGGCGATCAGGTGGCCGTTGGCCGCGTGGCAGTAGCCGGCGAGGTTGGAGACGAAGTCGAGGGTGCCGGTCTTGGCCTGGCAGCGCCCGGCGGCGGGGGTCCCGCGCATCCGCAGGGCGAGGGTGCCGGAGCGGCCGGGGACGGCGAGGTCGCCGGCGAGGACGGCGCCGATGGGGGTGTGGGCGAGGTCGTCGAGGAGGGTGACGACGGCGAGGGGGCTCGTGCGGTCGGAGTGGGAGAGCCCGGAGCCGTCGAGGATGCGGGGGTGGAGGCCGAGGGGGGCGAGGACGCCGCGGACGAGGGCGGCGCCCGCGGCGGTGCTCCCGCCGGAGCCGCGCAGGGCGCCGAGGTCCTTGAGGAGGGTCTCGGCGAAGAAGTTGTCGGAGGGTCGGTCCATGAGCCCGAGGAGGGTGGAGAGAGGTGGGGAGCGGATTTCGGCGAGGACCTGGGCGCCCGCGGGGGCGCTCGCGGCGCCGACACCGTGGGCGACGGAGATGTGGCGGGCACGGAGGGCGCGGAGGAGCTCCAGCGCGGCGTAGAGGGCGGGCGCGTGCGGGCCACGCTTGGAGCCGGTCTGACCGCGGTTGAAGGCGAGGCCGCTGAGGTTCCCTTCGAGTTCGCCGTCGGGCGCAAAGCCGCTCGAGGGGTCGCCACGGCGGGAGTCCAGGAAGGACTCGTCGCCGAGGACCTGCCCTTCGACGGTGTGGATTCCTCGCTTGGAGAGGGCTTCGGCGAGCTCGTCGAGCGAGGCGCCGGAACCGTAGTGGGAGCTGATGAAGGCGCTCGAGCCGAAGGTCGGATCGCCGCCGCCGCGGAGGTAGAGACTCCCGTGCCAGATGCCCCCGGGGCCGAGGGAGCCGAGGCCGAGGAGGGTGGTGTCGAGGTGGGCTTCGGGGCCGAGGAGGGTGAGGAGGGCGGTGGAGGTGTAGAGCTTCTCGACCGAGGCGGGCGGCGCTTCGCGGCCGGGGTTCGCGGCGAAGAGGGTGGCGCGG
>DASZFE010000077.1:0-1786 GCA_035940155.1 Solirubrobacteraceae bacterium
TGCCCGGCTTCGACCCGGCGCGGCACGTGATCGAGGGGGTGATCGGGCGCCCAATATATTGAGCGCCTCTCCTTATGCCAGCCCTCGGACTTTCACTCTTCGCGCTCTACGGCCTGCTTGCGGTTGGGTTGCGGATCGTCGTTCAGCTTCGCCGGACGGGCTCGACGGGCTTCACGGGTCTCCGCGGCGCTTGGGGGTCCATGGAGTGGATCTGTGGGCTGCTCCTTGTGCTGGCCACCGTGCTCTGCGTGGCGGGTCCACTGCTCCAGCTGTCCGGCTCGGTGAGCCCGGTGCAGGCGCTCGAAGGAGACCTCACCGAGATCCTCGGAGTGCTGCTCGCCGCGGCAGGGATCGGGGGCACGGTGATCGCCCAGTTTGCGATGGGGGAGTCCTGGCGGATCGGCGTCGACCCCTCCGAGCGCACCAACCTGGTCACCCAAGGCCCCTTCTCGGTGGTGCGCAACCCGATCTACACGGCGATGATCCCTGCCTTTGTGGGCGTGGCCCTGCTCGCACCGAACCCCGTGACGATCGCCGGGGCGATCCTCCTGATCCTCTCCCTGGAGCTGCAGACGCGCCTGGTCGAGGAGCCCTACCTCTCGACGGTCCACGGGGAGCGGTATGCCCTCTACGCGACGCGGGTCGGCCGCTTCCTCCCGGGGGTGGGTCGTCTGGGAACGCATTAGGCTTGTGTTCATGGCCCAGACGAAGCGCCGACGCCAGACCAAGCACCGCGGGAACGCCGCCGGGGCGATCGAGTCGCGTGGGCGCACGGGACGGAAGCCGACAAGCGAGGAGAAGAGCTCGGGGACGGGGGCGGGGAAGGCCAAGAAGAGCGCGGCGGGGTCGCGGGCGGAGCGCTACGAACGGGAGCCGACCTGGCGCGGCGCGGTCCTGAAGGCGATGGCGGCGGCGGTGATGATGCTGGCGATCAGCTACGTGCTGATGGGGAGCAGGCAGTTCGGGCAGGCCGCGGTGCTCTTCCCGCTGATCCTCGCGGCGTACGTGCCGATCAGCTACTACAGCGACCTCTGGCTCTACCGCCGCCGCCGGCGCACGAAGGCCGCGGAGTCCGCGAAGACTGCGAAGGCCGCGGAGGGCGCGGCGGAGAAGACGGGGCGATGAGCGCGCCGGACGTGCGCGCGTTCACGGTGGGGCCGGTCCAGGAGAACTCCTACATCGTGCGCGGCGGGCCCGAGGCGGGGCGGGCGGTGATGGTCGATCCGGGCGATGAGCCCGAGCGGCTGCTCGCGGCGGTCGAGGCCCTGGGGGTCGAGATCGAGGCGATCCTGATCACGCACTGCCACTTCGACCACATCGGCGCGGTGGCGCCGGTGGCGCGGGCGACGGGTGCCCCGGTCTACTGTCCGGTGATCGAGCGGGGGGTCCTCGCGGACGTGATGCGCTTCGTCCCCCCGGGCTTCGGGGAGTTCGAGAGCTGGGAGGCGCAGGAGACGGTCGCGGGGGGCGAGCGCCTGGACCTGGCGGGCCTCCAGATCGACGTCCTCTTCACCCCGGGCCACAGCCCGGGCCACGTGACCTACGCCCTGGACGGCCACTCGGGGGGGGCGCTCGCGGAGGCCGCTCCGGGGGCGCTCTTCAGCGGGGATGTCCTCTTCCAGGGCTCGGTCGGGCGGGTGGACCTCCCGGGCGGGGACTGGGCGGTGCTGGAGCGCTCGATCGGGGCGCTCCTGGAGGGCTTCCCGGGGGAGACGATCGTCTACCCGGGGCACATGGGCGTGACGACCCTCGGGCGGGAGCTGCAGACGAACCCGTTCCTGAGCGA
>DASZFE010000078.1:0-7028 GCA_035940155.1 Solirubrobacteraceae bacterium
CGGTCCCGAAGCGCTCGTGCACCCGCGCCTCCGTCCCCAGCATCGCCGCGAGGCGCCCCGCCAGCGCGATCGCGTCGCCCCCCACCACCACGTCCAGCTCCCGCGGGGTGCGCGCGAGGATCACGTCCCGCACCGCGCCCCCCACGAGGTCCACGTCCTCGCGCAGCGCCGCCAGCTCCAGCAGCTCCCGCCCCCCGGGAAGCCCCCCGATGCGCTCCCGGACCCGCGAGCCGATCGCCCGGGCCTCCCACGCCGAGGACCCCATCTACGCGCCCCCGGGCTCACCCACCGGACGCACCGGGACCCCCACCGGACGCACGTCGACCCCCGCCGCCCCCAGGAAGGCCTTCGCCTCGGCGACCGTGTGGCGCCCGTAGTGGAAGATCGACGCGCACAGCGCCGCGTCCGCGCCCGCACGCAGCGCCTGTGCCAGGTGCTCCAGCTCGCCCGCCCCGCCCGAGGCGATCACCGGCACCGCCACCGCCTGCGAGACCGCCGTGGTGAGCGCGAGGTCGTACCCGTCGCTCGTCCCGTCCCGGTCCATGCTCGTCAGCAGGATCTCCCCCGCGCCCCGCTCCACCCCCTCGCGCGCCCACTCGAGGACGTCCCGACCCGTGGAGGTGCGCCCGCCCGCCACGTACGCCTCCCAGTGGCCGCCCACGGCCTCGGCCGTCCCCGCGCCCTCGGCCCCGACGAGGCCGCCCGCGCCTTCGCCCGCGGCCTTGGCGTCGATCGCGAGGACCACGCACTGGGAGCCGAAGACCCGGGCGAGCTCGTCGATCAGCTCTGGCCGGGCGAGGGCGGCGGAGTTGATCGAGACCTTGTCCGCCCCCGCGTCCAGGACCGCCTGGGCGTCCTCAGCGGAGCGGATCCCGCCGCCGATCGTGAAGGGCACGAAGACCTCGTCCGCCGTGCGCCGCGCCAGGGCGACGATCGTCTCGCGCTTCTCGTGCGTGGCGGTGATGTCCAGGAAGACCAGCTCGTCGGCGCCCTCCCGGTCGTAGTGGGCGGCGAGCTCCACGGGGTCGCCGGCGTCGCGGATGTCCACGAATTCCACCCCCTTCACCACGCGGCCCGCGTCGACGTCGAGGCAGGGGATCACACGCTTGAGGTGCATCGGCGGTCAGGCCCCCGTCGGGGTCGGGCCCGGGCCCGGCGAGGTCGAGCCCGGCGGGGGGGAGCCCGGCCCCGTCGAGCCCGCCCGGGCCGATCCGAGCGCGGCGTGGGCCTCGGCGATCGTGAAGCGCTCCTCGTAGAGGGCCTTCCCGACGATCACCCCCTTGAGGTTCGGCGCCTTCAGCGCCGCGAGCCCACTCAGGTCCGCGAGGGACCCCACGCCCCCGGAGTACGTCAGCCGACCGCCCTCGCCCACCGCGTCCGCCGTCCGCGCGACCTCTTCGAGGTCGATCCCCTCGAGCATCCCGTCGCGGTCGACCGCGGTGTAGACCAGCTCCCTGACCCCCCGCGAGGAGAGCGCCGTGAAGACCTCACCGACGTGGATCTCCGTCGTCTTCGTCCACCCCTCCGTCGTCACCCGCCCTCCCCGGACGTCCACGGCGACCATCACCCGTTCCGGGCCATGCTCCTGGAGGGCACTTTCGAGGAGCCCCGGGTCGGCGAAGGCCGCCGTGCCCAGGATCACCCGCTCCGCGCCCGCCCCGAGCGCCGCCCGGATGCCGTCGAGGGTGCGCAGCCCGCCCCCGAACTGCACGGGCAGGCCCAGCTCGCTCACGATCCGCTCCAGGTGCCCGAGGTTCGCCGGCCGGCCCTCGCGGGCGCCGTCGAGGTCGACGACGTGCAGGGAGCGCGCCCCCGCCTCTCCCCAGCCCCGCGCCGCCTGCAGCGGGTCCTCGTCGTAGACCTTCCGCGCCCCGAAGTCCCCCTTGACGAGGCGCACGGCGCACCCGTCCATGATGTCGATCGCCGGGTAGAGCTCGATCATGTAGCGCTCTTCGCGGGTTCCGTGGTCGCGGGCCCCGTCCCTGCGGGCCCCGTCATCGCGGGCTCCGCCGCGCGGGCGGCGCAGATCGCGGCGAAGCTCCCGAGCAGCGCGAGCCCGTGCGTGGAGGACTTCTCCGGGTGGGACTGCGCCCCGTAGACGTTCCCGCTCCCGATCACCGCGGGGAACCGCTCGCCGTACTCCGCCACCCCGAGGACCACCTCCTCCTCGGCCGGGTGCGCCACGAAGCCGTGGACGTGGTAGAGGAACGTCGGGTCCGGCAGGCCCGCGCGCAGGGGGCTCTCCCGCCGCCACTCCACCGCGCTCCAGCCGATGTGCGGGAGCTTCAGCCCGGGCGCCCGCAGCCCGCGGACCTCCCCGCGCAGCAGCCCCAGGCCCTCCGCGCCCCCGTGCTCCTCGGAGCTCTCGAAGAGGAGCTGCATTCCCATGCACGACCCGAAGAGCGGCATCCCCTCCGCCGCCACCTCCCGCAGGAGCGTGTCCAGGCCGAGCTCCCCGATCACCTCCATCGCCGCCGGGAACGCCCCCACCCCGGGCAGCACAAGGCCGTCCGCCGCGCGCAGCGTCGCGTGCTCGCGGCTGATCGCCGTCCGCGCCCCCACCCGCTGCAGCGCCTTCTCCACCGAGCGGCGGTTTCCCATCCCGTAGTCCACGATCGCGACCAGCGGGGCCCGCGGCTCGCCCGCAGGCGCCGCCTCCGTCGCGCTCATCCCGTCAGCGTGCCCTTCGTGCTCGGCACGCCCCTCTCCGTCGGGTCGATCTCCACAGCCTCCCGCAGCGCCCGCGCGAGCGCCTTGAAGGCGGCCTCGATCATGTGGTGGGCGTTCGTCCCCGTCTCGATCCGCACGTGCAGGGTGAGCTTCGCTGTGTTCGCCAGCGCCCGAAGGAACTCCTCGGCGAGCTCGTGGTCGAACCCCCCTGTGGAGCCCGCCGGCAGCGTCGCCTCGAAGAGCGTCAGGGGCCGTCCGGAGACGTCGATCGCGCAGCTCGCCCGCGCCTCGTCCATCGGCGCCACGGCCGAGCCGTACCGTCTGATCCCTGCGCGGTCCCCGAGCGCCGCGTCGAGCGCCTGCCCGAGCGCGATCGCCGTGTCCTCGACCGTGTGGTGGGCGCCCGTCCGCAGGTCCCCCACGACCTTCACGTCCAGGTCCATCCGCCCGTGGCGCGCGAGCAGGTCGAGCATGTGGTCGAAGAACCCCACCCCCGTCTCCCGCTTCCCCGCGCCGCTCGCCCCGTCGATCGCGAGCGTGAGGGTCACGTCCGTCTCGCCCGTCTTGCGCTCTATCTTCGCGCTTCGCGCCGCGCCGTTGTCTGTGGTGGAGCTCATGGCTGTGGATTCTCGCGTACTCGGGCCTCCATTGACCTCGCGTGCCACTCAAAGCCCTCCGCGCGGGCGATCGGGACGCCTGCCCTCGCCAGCTTCGCCGCGCCATCGGGGTCGATCCTGACCTCCGACATGCGACGGCGGAAGTGCCTGGCCGAGAGACCCGACGCGAAGCGCGCCGCCCCCCCCGTGGGCAACACGTGGTTTGAGCCCGCCACGTAGTCTCCGAAGGCCGTCGCCGAGGCCGCGCCCACGAGCAGACAGCCGGCGTTCCGCACCTTCGGCGCCAGCGCCTCGGGGTCGGCGCCAACCAGCTCCAGGTGCTCGGGCGCGAAGGCGTTCGCGATCTCGATCCCCTCCCGCGCGTCCGCGCACTCCACCAGCACGCACCCGGCCGGCTCGAGGCTCGCGTGCTCGGCCGCGAGCGCCTCGATCCGCGCCGCCAGGGCGTCCAGCGCGGTCGCCGAGGGCGAGATCGCCGCGACGAAGCTCCCCGGCCCGTGCTCGGCCTGCGCGAGCAGATCCAGCGCGATCGGTCCCGGGTCGGCGTCCTCGCCGAAGACCACCAGCAGGTCGCTCGGACCCGCGAAGCCGTCGATCCCGACCTCCTCGGAGAGCAGGCGCTTGGCCTCCTGCACGTACAGGTTCCCCGGGCCCACGATCACATCGACCCGCCGGACCGTCTCGGTCCCGAGGGCCAATGCGGCGATCGCCTGCGCGCCGCCCATCCGGTAGACCCGCTCAACACCCAACAGCCGGCAGGTCCCAAGGATCACCGGGTCGATCTCCCCGTCCCGCCCCGGCGGCGAGCACACGACGACGTCGAGCACCCCCGCCGCCCGCGCCGTCACCACGCCCATCACCACCGTGCTCGGGTACGGCGCCCGGCCCCCCGGTACGTACACCGCCGCCGAGCCCACCGGGACCTCCCGGAGGGTCACCCGCTGGCCCTGGGACAGGTCCACCGTCACGTCCTCCCCCACGCCCGCCTGCGCCACCTGCGCCACGTTCGCGATCGCCACCTGCAGGCCCGCCACGAGCTCCAAGGGGAGCGTCCCGATCGCCGCGTCCAGATCCTCGGCGTCCACGAGCAGCGGGCGGGGCTCCGCACCCCCCGTGTCGAGCCTGCGCGTGAACTCGATCAGCGCCCCGTCCCCCCCGCGGGCCACCTCCGCGATGATCGCCCGCACGTCCTCGGCGACCTCCTCCCCGCGGGGCACCCGCGCGCGCAGGTCCGCCGCGACGCGCTCGGCCCTGCTCAACCCCCCGGTCCCCTCGGCGCCCGACCGTCGGAGGTCCTCGGCGCCCAGCCGCCGGACCTCCTCGGCCCCGAAGCGCTCAAGCCGCACGGATCCGCTCCACCAGGCCGTCGATCGCGGCCGCCCGGAGCTTGTAGGAGACCGGGTTCGCGATCAGGCGCGCCGTGCAGATCACGATCTCCTCGCGCACCACCAGGTCGTTCTCGCGCAGCGTCGTCCCCGTCGCCGTCAGATCCACGATCGCCTCCACCAGGCCCGTCAGGGGCGCGAGCTCCACCGAGCCCTTCACCTCCACGATCTCCGCCTGCCGGCCCGTCCGCTCCAGGTGGTCCCCCGCGATCCGCGGGTACTTCGTCGCCACCCGCATCACCCCCAGGCGGCGCAGCGCCTCCGCCGCCGGGTCCTCCCCGGCCTTCGTCGCCAGCACCATCGTGCAGCGCCCGTACCCCAGGTCGAGCAGCTCATACACCTCCCGCCCGCCCCCCCGGCCCCCGTGCGGGGCCTGCTCCAGCAGGACGTCCTTCCCCGTGATCCCCAGGTCCGCCGCCCCCGCCTCCACGTAGGTCGGGACGTCCGAGGGGCGCATCGTGATCACCCCGATCTCCGCGAAGAGGAGCCTCCGGTCGTTCGTCCGCAGCTCCCCCGTCTCCAGCCCGAGCCGCCCCAGCAGATCGACCGTCTCCTTGAAGAGCGCCCCCCGGGGCACCGCGATCGTCAGGCCATTCGTCAGGTCGCTCCTCGGGCCGCCCGTCGGGCTCATCGCGCCAGCGCCCCCGTCCCGCGCTCCTCCCCCGCCAGGGCGATGTGCAGGCGGTCCACCTCCAGCGCGAACCCCACCGCCGGGAGCGGACGGCCGAAGCGGCCCAGGAGCTCGTCGTAGCGGCCCCCGCCCCCGATCGGAGCGCCGAGCGCCGGGTCATACACCTCGAAGATCGCCCCCGTGTAGTACCCGATCGAGCGCACCAGCCCCAGGTCGAAGATGACCCGCCCCGCCACCCCCGGCTCCAGCAGCGCGTGCACCTCCCGCAGGCCCGCCACCGCCTCCGCCGCCGACTCCGGCGCCCCCGCCAGGACCTCCGGCCCGCCCCGCATCTGGGGCACCCTCAGGAGGACCTCCGCGGTCCCGCTCGAAACGCGCGCCGCCGTCAGGCGGCTCTCCAAATCCACGAAGTCCCGTCGCGCCAGCGCATCCAGGAGATCCCCCCGCTCGGTCTCGGGGACCCCCAGCGTCGCCATCAGCCTCGGGTACAGCGACGCGTCCCCCAGACCCACCCGATAGTCCCGCAGGCCCGCCGCCTCGAGCGCCCCGCACAGCACCCCCAGCGCCTCCGCCGTCCCCCCCGGCGCCACCGCCCCGATCAGCGCGACCCCCGCCTGCAGCCCCTCCCGCGACTGCCCCCGCTGCGGGCGCACCCCCCGCCAGCACTCCGCCAGGTAGCAGAACCGCAGCGGGACCTCCTCCCTCGGGTACCGCGTCGCCACCACCCGCGCGATCGGCACCGTCATGTCCGAGCGCAGCACCAGCACCTCCCCCGACTCCTCGAAGAGCCGGTACCCCGGGGCCGCCCCCGCCATCTCCGCCCGCCCCAGCACCGACTCGTACTCCAGCGCCGGCGTCGAGACCTCCCCGTAGCCCCGCCGCTCGAACTCCCCCCGCAGGGCCTCCGTGATCACGCGCAGCTCCCCCCGCTCGTCCGGGAGCACGTCCCGCGTCCCGCTCGGAATCCGGTGGATCATCCCACGATCAAAGCAAGAACCCGCCCCGCGCGCCCGGCGGAGCCCTCGAGGCCTCCCGCCGCCCGGGCCGAGCCCCTCACGCGTGCACCCGCTCCGTCGCCACCCGCTCGATCCGCGCCCCCAGCTCCCGCAGGCGCTCGTCGATCCGTTCGTACCCCCGGTCGATCTGGCGGATGTTCCCGATTTCGCTCCGCCCCTCCGCGCACAGCGCCGCCAGTAGCATCGCCATCCCCGCCCGGATGTCCGGCGACTCCACCCGCTCCCCCCGCAGCCGCCGCGGGCCCGTCACGATCGCCCGGTGCGGGTCGCACAGCACGATGTCCGCCCCCATCAGGATCAGCTTGTCCGTGAACACCATCCGGTTCTCGAACATCCACTCGTGCACCATCACCGACCCCTCCACCTGCGTCGCCAGCGCCACCGCGATCGACGTCAGGTCCGCCGGGAACGCCGGCCACGGCCCGTCCTGGATCTTCAGCTTGTACTCCCCCACGTCCGCCCCCGCCACCAGCTTCTGCCCCCCGGGGACGATCACGTCATTCCCCTCGAGCTCCGTGCGCAGTCCCAGCCGTTTGAACACCAGCCGGATCATCCGCAGGTCCTCCGGGATCGTCTCGGAGATCCGCAGCTCTCCCCCCGTCACCCCCGCCAGCGCCATCAGGCTCCCGATCTCGATGTGGTCCGGCGCCACCCCGTGCACGCACCCGTGCAGCTCCCCCACACCGCTCACCGTCAGCAGGTTCGAGCC
>DASZFE010000079.1:0-14739 GCA_035940155.1 Solirubrobacteraceae bacterium
GCGATGCTCGTGGCCGTGCCCGCGGGCCCGCAGGCGAGCGGGTTGGCGAGGGGGATGGCCGCGCCGGAGCCGAGCTTGAGGATCATCGCTTTGAAGGGCGCCTGGGGGTTTTTCGCGAAGGTCGCGGTGAGCTGCCCGGTGAGGGGGTCGGCGACGACCGTCCCTTCCAGGCGCACCGAGACGCCGTAGCGGGCGGACTCCGCGTCTAAGAACATCCTGTAGCGGCCCGCGCGCGCTTCGCCTTCCCGGGGCCGGCCGAGGTAGACGGCGCCCTTGAGGGATTCGGGCGGGAGGGTCGGGACTTCGATCGCTACCGTCCCGATCTGCGAGGGGGCCGGGCAGGCGACGGGATTGGTCGTGCCGATCCCGATCTGTTCATCCGTACAGGCCTGCGTGGCGACGGTCGCCACGGAGGGGTCGAGCGTGAGGCCCGGGGGAAACGCGATGCGAGCTTCCTTGAGCGTGGAGGAGTCGATTTCTTCCCCTTTTTCGCCCTGCGGGACGCCCAGTTCGACGGTCGCGGGGTTGGGTTCGTCGAGCTTGGTCGTCCCCGGCTTGACTTCGATGGTCGGCGCGAAGGGGACCGCCGCGCAGTTCTGGGCCCCGATCGGGGTTTCGTAGTGGGTGCCCACGGTGTGTCCTTCCTGGTCTTCGACTTCCAGGAGGGTCGTCTGGTTGACGTTGCAGATGCTCGGGACGGTCAGGAAACCGCTGCCGGCGTTGCCGAAGTAGATCAGGCGGGTCTCGATGATCGGGACTTCAGGTGAGATCCCTTCGATCGCGAAGGTGCCGTGGAAGTCTTTGCTCCAGGCGACGCCGCCGTTGATGTAGCTCGTCGCGAAGCCTTTGGGTAAGAGCACCTGAAAGCCCACGCGCGCCGGTTCGCCTTCACGGGGGACGATGTTGAAGACCGGGGTTTTCACCGTCGGGTTCGCGAAGACTCCCGGGGCGACTTCAAAGAGGACCGTGAGCTGGTTTTCGCCCACGAGGCACGCGCCGAGTTTTTCCGGTTCGGGCGGCGCGCCTTCTTTGAGTTTGGCTTCTTCGAGTTCTTTTGCTGCGCACTGGGTCACGGCCTGCGGGTTGACGACGAGGCCCTCGGGGAGGGCGGTTTTGATCGTCTTGACGTTCCCTGACGGGGCGAAGGCCGGGAAGGGTTTTTCCTGGATCTGGACGGTGTTGAACTTGATGTCCGTCACGCCGTAGTTCGGGTGCCCGGCGGCCTGTAAGAAGGCTTCACCGAGCGCTTCTTCGAGTTTTTCGGTTTCCCCGCTGCATTTCGCGGCTTTGCAGACCGACGCGAAGAAGCTTTTGACGCCGAAGGCGCCCTCGGCGGCGGAGACCGCGACGCCGCTGAGCACGAGGACGAGCGCCGCAAGCAGCGCCATGCGCGTAAAGGACCTCATCCCGACCTCCGTTCTTGCCGATGCCCTTCCCCAGAGGGCCACTCCCTTGGTACCCGTTTTCATGAGCTCCTACTCGCACCCCCCATGTGCCCCGAGCTGGACATATCGACTCGATATGTCAGAAAGCTTGACAAACACGGGTGTGTTGTCTACTCTAGGATGAGATGAGCGCCACGACGCACAGCAAGGCCGACCCAGAGGCGGTCTCCTGGCGGGACCCCAAGCGCTGGTGGTGGCTGCTCGGGCTGGTCGTCCCCACGCTCCCCTTCGGCTCGTGGGTCCTCGTGCAGATCACGGGGCTCGGGATCTTCTGGTTCTACGGCCCGATGCTCATCTTCGGGATCTTCCCGCTCCTGGACCTCGCCGTCGGGGCGGACCCGTCGAATCCGCCGGACGGCGTGATCAAGTGGCTTGAACGGGACCGCTACTACCGTTGGTGCACCTACGCCTTCATCCCGATCCAGTACGCGGGCCTCGTCTTCGCGTGCTGGATGTGGTCGCGGGGCGGGCTCTCCACGGTCGAGAACATCGGCCTGGCATTAACGGTCGGGATGGTCAGCGGGATCGCGATCAACACCGCGCACGAGCTCGGGCACAAGCGCACGGGCCTCGAGCGCCGGCTGAGCAAGGTCGCGCTCGCGCAGAGCGGCTACGGGCACTTCTACATCGAGCACAACCGCGGCCACCACGTACGCGTCGCCACGCCCGAGGATCCGGCGAGCGCGCGCCTGGGGGAGAGCTTCTACTCCTTCCTCCCCCGCACCGTGATCGGCAGCCTGCGCTCGGCGTGGGGCTTGGAGAAGATCCGCCTCGGGCGCATGGAGCGCTCCCCCTGGAGCGTCCACAACGACATCCTGAACGCCTGGGCGATGACCGCCGTGCTCTTCGCCGGGCTCGTCGGGGTCTTCGGGGTCGTGATCCTGCCCTACCTGCTCCTGCAGGCCGTGATCGGCTTCTCGCTCCTGGAGGTCGTCAACTACCTCGAGCACTACGGCCTCCTGCGCCAGAGGCGCGAGGACGGGCGCTACGAGCTCACGCGCCCGGAGCACAGCTGGAACAGCAACAGCGCGGCCTCCAACGTCCTGCTCTACCACCTCCAGCGCCACTCCGACCACCACGCGAACCCCACGCGCCGCTACCAGGCCCTCCAGCACATCGACGAGGCGCCCCAGCTCCCGACGGGCTACGCGGGGATGATCCTCCTCGCCGCGGTCCCGCCCCTCTGGCGGCGAGTCATGGACCGGCGGCTGCTCGCGCACTACGGCGGGGACCTCGCGCGCGTGAACATCAAGCCCTCCGCGCGCGGGCGGGTGCTCGCGCGCTACGGAGCGAGCGCATGAGCGCCTGGCGCTGCCCGAGCTGCGAATACCTCTACGACGAGCGGACCGGAAACCCCCGCGAGGGCTTCCCCGCGGGGACCCCCTTCAGTGAGGTCCCGGACGACTGGCCCTGCCCCGACTGTGGGGTGCGCGAAAAGGTCGAATTCGAGCCCGCCGAGCAGACGGAGTGAGGCTCGCCGCGGAGACCGCGCCCGCTCCTGCGAGCATTCCGCGCGTGTCCGCCGCGCCGACCCCCTACCGTCTCGCCGCCCGACGACTCCTGCGGGACTCGCTCTTCCAGGCCGCGCGCGAGGAGCTGCGCAAGCGCCCGTGGGCGCAGATCACGATGGGCGAGATCGCGCGCGCCGCGGGAGTCAGCCGTCAGACCCTCTACAACGAGCTCGGCTCGCGGGAGGAGTTCGCGCAGGCATTCGTGATCGGCGAGGGCGAGCGCTTCATCGAGGCCGTCGAGGCTGCGGTGCGCGCGAACGTCTCAGACCCCCACGCTGCGCTCGCGGCCGCCCTGGAGCTCTTCCTGAGCACCGCCCGCGAGGACCCCTTCGTGCGGATCCTCCTCAACGACGACGGCACTGGTGGGATGCTCCCGTTCGTGACCACCCGTGGCGAGGGCCTCGTCGAATGGGCCTCCGCGCGGATCGCGGCGGTCATGCTCGAGAACTGGCCCCGGGTCGCCCGCGAGGACGCGGAGCTCCTCGCGGACGCGCTCGTGCGCCTCTCGATCAGCTACGTCGCCCTCACACGCGAGTCCGCGCAGCGCACCGCGGACGCGGTCGCGCGGCTTCTCGGCCCCTACGTCGACCGCGTCCTCGCGGGCGGCTGAGGCTTACACCGACACGCCCGCCGCGAGCGCGGCGATGGCAGCGAGATCGGGCTCGCGCCCGTGGAGCTCATAGGCGAGGAAGCGGCTGAAGAGGCGGTGCTCAGGTCCGTGGAAGTCCGCGGAGGCCGTCGCGATCAGGTCGAACTCCGCGCAGCGGTCGGCCAGGAGGAGGGTCTGCTCGGCGGTGTGCGTGACGTAGAAGGCCTCGACCCCGTCCAGGCCCGCCGCGCGGTAGCGGTCGATCCCCGCGAGGACCTCCGCGGGTGAGCCGATGTCCCAGAAGGGGTGAGCCCAGACCGCAAGACCCCCCGCGTCGTGGGTCCAGCCGATCGCCTCCGCGACCGTCGGCCGCGTCCGGGCGGCGTAGGCGGGCATCCCGGGGATGAGGTAGGCGGGGAGGAAGGAGGAGACGTCCCCGTGCCCTTCCTCGGCCAGACGCGCCGCGTTGCCGGGGTGTGCGAGGACGGCCGCGGAGAGATGCGGGCGCCCGATCGGCTTGCCCGCCTCGCGCCGCGCCCGCAGCGTCTCTTCCTCGATCTCGAAGCCGAGCTCGCGCAGGATCTCGGCCATCCGCTCCGCGCGGCGCTCCCGGTCCGCACGGGCGTCGGCGAGGCGGTCGAGCAGGACGGGATCGCCGTGGCGGACGCCGTAGCCGAGGACGTGCAGGTCCTCGTAGTCTCCGTCGACCGCGGAGATCTCCGTCGCGGGGACGAGCGCGAGGCCCTGCGCGCGGGCCGCCCGCATCGCCTCGGGGACGCCCTCGACGGTGTCGTGGTCGGTGAGCGCGAGCAGCTCCACGCCGGCACCCGCCGCGAGCTCGACGACGCGCGCCGGGGGGAGCTCGCCGTCGGAGTAGAGCGAGTGCGACTGCAGTTCCACGCCCGACCGGAGCGGGGGGGCAGCGGTGGGCGTGCGGGAGGGGGAGGGAGTCAACGGAATCTGACCTTCCGGGAGGAGGAGGGGATGGAGAGGGAGCGGCGGGGGTGGAGAGCCGCGAGCATACCCCTCATCTCACATACCTCGCCTTTTAACCCCTGCCGCGCGGGCCGGTGTGGCCCGCGCGGTTGCCCGTCCCAAGTGGAGGTGCGGCTGGTGCGCTCAGTTCATCCGCGGATCGACGAAGACGTCGTCGATGCGCGAGTTGCTCGTGACCGGTTTGAAGCGCAGCGCCATCTGAGCCGTCCCGTTGGTCAACAGACCACCGACCGTCGAGCCGGTCGAGAGCGGACGCACCGGGATGAAGGTGCTGTTCGGTGAGACCGTCACGTTCGAGAGGACCATGACCGTCCCCTTCGGGCTCTTGTAGAGAACTTCGATCAGCAGCCCCGAGCCTGAGCTCTCACTGCGGGCGAAGAAGCGGAAGGTCGGGTATTCGGAGGTGACACAGATGAAGGGAGACTGCGCCGTCGAGCTCGACGGCAGGCGCAACGACCACGAGCCGACGTGACCCGTGACGCCGTAGGGCTCGCTGCCGGAGGCCTTTTCGGCGCCCCCACTCAGCGTCCAGCCCGTGAGCGATCCCTCGAAATCCCCGCCCGGGACGAGCACATAGTGGTTCAAGTCATTCCAGCGCGCGAATGGCTGGCTGAGCGTGACTTCGCCACAGGCGCTGCTCGCGGCGTGGGCCGTGGAGGCCGCGAGGAGCAGAAGCACCGACGCGAGCAGTGCGACGACCAATACCGACATCCTGCCCCACAGACTCGCGGATCGCGAGCGAGTGATTAATCTTGAGACGTGCGGGTAAGTAGTCACTTTATAGCCTCCTGTTGCTAGTTCGTGCTGCACTGGCAACCGAGCTATCTCGTGACTACGAACGAGACCCCTGGCTTTGCGTCCCCGCCTCGCAGCGGGTTTGCCCTTTCAGAAATATCAATGTGAAGAGTTTGATCTCTACGACGAGCACTGTTGCACGCGCATCCGCCGTGCGCAAGGGTCCTGGACGCATGTCGTATCCGCAGCTTTCAGTGCTTGACATGGGCCTTCGCGGGCGTATAGTCGAACGTGCATGCATTCATCAATCGCGTGCGTATGGACGTTCACCATGTGCTCCAGATGGAGGGTCTCATAGCGCTCCTACGTCGATGACGATCGGCGAGCAATAGACCATGTCCGTCCAAGCCCTCATCGAGTCAGAACGCGTCCAGCGCTCGACCGATCGCCGCAAGCGTGGGATGGACCCGCGCGAACGCCGCGGGGAACTCCTGCTCGCGGCGGTCTTCACCCTCGCCTCCGGCGCGCTCCTCGCGCTCGGCGGCGTGGACGGGCGCGTCTCCCCCGCGATCCTCATGCTCTACGTCCTCGGCGTCGCCGCCGCGGGACACGTCCGCTTCGACATCGGCGCGGGCTTCACGGTGCCGACCCAGGTGGCCTTCGTGCCGATGCTCTTCGCCGTCCCCCTCACGCTCGTCCCGCCGCTCGTCGCGCTCGCGCTCGCGCTCGGGATGCTCCCCGGGATCCTCGACGGGCGCCTCTCGCCGAGCAGGCTCCTGGCGGTGCCCGGGAACAGCTGGTTCGCGCTCGGGCCAGTAGCGGTGCTCCTCGCGGCGCACGTCCACGGTCCCGAAGGCGCCCTCTGGGCGCTCTCGCTCGCGCTGCTCGCGCAGTTCGCGTGCGACTTCGCCGCGAACGCCGTGCGGGAGATCGTGCGCAGGGAGATCACCCTCCGCGAGCTCGTGGAGGAAACGCGGAAGATCTACCTCGTCGACCTCGCCCTCACCCCGCTCGGGCTCGCCATCGCCTACGCCACCCCCGCGCACCCCTGGGCGCTCCTGTTGATGGCGCCCGTTTTCGGCGTTCTCTCGGTCCTCTCCCGCGAACGCCGCGCGCGGATGGCCCAGCTGGTCGAACTCAACCAGGCCTACCGCGGCACGGCGCTCGTCCTGAGCGACGTCGTCGAGGCCGACGACAGCTACACCGGCGAACACTGCTGGGGCGTCGTGCGTCTCGCGCTGGAAGTCGCCAAGGAGCTCGAGCTCGACGCGGACCGCCAGCGCAACGTCGAGTTCGGCGCGCTCCTGCACGACGTCGGCAAGATCGCCGTCCCGAACGAGATCATCAACAAGCCCGGCGCCCTCGACGACTCCGAGTGGGCGATCATCAGGACGCACACGATCGAGGGCCAGAAGATCCTCGAGCAGGTCGGGGGCTTCATGGGCGAGGTCGGGCGGATCGTGCGCTTCTCCCACGAGCGCTGGGACGGTGAGGGCTACCCCGACGGCCTCCGCGGCGAGGAGATCCCCCTGGAGGCCCGGATCGTCTCGACCTGCGACGCCTTCAACGCGATGACCACGACCCGCTCCTACCGCAGCGCGATGTCCTTCCACGACGCCATCGCCGAGCTCGCCGGGAACGCGGGCACCCAGTTCGACCCCCACGTCGTGGAGATCCTGATCCGGCTCGCCCTCGAGCCCCGGAGCTCCACGGACGCGCGCGCGGGGACCCTCACGGCGGTGAGCATTCCCAAAGACCCCGTACCAGACCCCGTGCCTGAGCCTCCCGCGCAGGTCGGCGAGCTCTCGGGGGTGCGGGCCACACGGCCCTCGGGCGGCCGGGTGGCCCGGCCCTTAGGCGCGCAGGCCGCTTGAAGCCTAGACCTACGGCCCGCTCGAGAGGGTCCAGATGACGTCCACCCGGTAGACCTCCCCTTCCGGAAGGGCCTTCAGGGTCGTGGGTATCGCGAGGCTCAGGCTCGCCGCCGCGAAGCCCGTCGCCGTCCATTTCCCCGCCCCCGAGCCCACCGCGGCCGAGGCGATTTTGACGGCCGCCGCGCTGTCGATCGCACAGCCCGCCGCGCAGGCGAAGGTCGGCGCTTTGCCGACCCCTTCGAAGCTCGCGCCCGTCGTTTTCAGTTTCAGCGAGCTCGCCGGGAGGCTCGCGCCGCCTTTGACGTAGCCTTCGGCATCGACCCCGCAGGTCGCTTTCGGGCAGTAGCGCGCGAAGACCGGGCTCTTCCCGGCGGCTTTGTTGCCGATCACCGTCACGTTCCAGCCCGCTTCGGTCCCCGTTTCGTCGTTCACCGCGAATTTCGTCATCGTTTTCGTGATCGCCTGGGATTTCCCGTTGATCGTCACGTTTGGCATCACCGGGAGCGCCGGGACGGTCGCGAATTCGAGCACCCCCGCGTGCGCCGCGGGGCTCGCGAGCGCGCTTGCGAGCAGGCACGCGCCCATGAGCGCGATCGCCGGGCGCAGTCGGCGGGCTAGCGGGTGTCGAGGTCCACGATGCGCGCGCATGGCAGGAACGCGCTCCTCATGCGGGCTGTGGCTCGCGCACGCCCGCCGCGGCCCGGAGGAGCTCATCCGCGCTCATCGGCCGCTCCGCGGTCGCGCTCGTCATGTGGCAGGGGAACCCGTTCGCGCCGCCCTCGCGATCGAGAAACTCCCCGAGAGCCTCGCGCAGGGCCTCCGTCGCGCGGGCGCCCGTCTCGGGGAGCACGATCATCAGGGCCCCGCCCCCGAGGTCCACGGCGCGATCGCCCCGGCGGAGCTTCGGGCGCAGCCGCTCCGCGAGCCGCCGCGCCGCGCGCGAGTCCTCGAGTCCGCGGAGGGTCGGGACGAGCACGATCAGACCCACCGGGCTCGCCCCCTCGCCGACCTTCGCGAGGGAGCGCCCCAGAAGCCTCAGGCCTGCGACCCGCGAGAGCAGGCGCCGGCGGCGCAGGAAGGTCATCCCGAGCCCGAGCCCCCCGAGCGCGGCGAGGGCGCCGCCGACGCCGGCGATGGCCTTCCAGGCGGAGTGTCTCGGGCGCACCAGGCGGGGACCGCCGTAGAGCGCCTGCAGCCGCGCCTGGTGTTCGCCGTAGGAGACCGTCGTGTTCAGCCGCGCGATCCCCCCCGGGTAGCGCAGCCAGGCGATCACCCCGTAGTCCGTCGGCTGCGAGGGCGCCTGGTGGGCGAGGGGGACGGGGTAGGCGATCGAGGTGCCCGCGACGAACGTCCCCGCGGAGATCGTCCGCGCGAGGACCGTGTGGCCCGCGCGCGTGATCCGCACGTGGCCGTGGACGTTCTGCAGGATCGTGTTCCCGAGGTTCCGCGCGTACAGCTCGAAGGCCATCCCGGATGGTTCGCGGCGGACGGCCGCGCCCGTGAAGCGGATCAGCGAACGGCGGCGCCCGGGGACCGTGACCTCGACGCCGATCGCATAGCGGCTCACGCTCACGATCGAGAGCTGCCCCCGGCGCTGCCTGCGGGGGCGCTGGTTGAGCGCTTCCACGCTGATCCCGCTCAGGTAGTCCCCGGGCCGCGTGTGGGGAGGGACGCGGACGGAGACCGGCACCCAGACGCTCGCGCCCGGACTCAGCCCGTACTTCCTGCGGCGCACCAGCAGCCAGTGCGTCGAGCCGTGGATCTTCGTGCTCGCGGGCGCATAGGAGGAGCCGAGCGTGTCGATCGTCAGACCGTCCACGCGCGCGAAGAGGACCCACATCGGCGCGGAGGTCTGGTTCGTCACCTGCACCCGGCCCGCGAACGCGCGCCGCCCGGGCCGCGCGGTGATCTTGAAGTAGCTCAGGCCCGGCCCGGAGACCGGATGGGGGGCGACGCGCAGCCCTCCTTCCGAGGCCCCCGCCACGCTCGCCGCCGCCGCGGCGCCGGACAGGGTGAGGAGGATGAGCGCGAGCACCAGGGCGCCTCGTTGGATGAGGGTCGATCGCATGACGGGAGAGACCGAGGAGACGTGAAAGGCGGGGGAGGCGAACACGGAGCGGGTGGTGGCGGTTGACCCCATGGTCATTGCCCTTCGCCGCTCCGCGTCCGCTTCCTGCCTGCCAGGGCGGGCCTTCTCGTTACGGTCCCGTGCTCAGGGTCCAGAGCAGGTTCACTCGGTAGACTTCGCCGTTCGCCGGCACTTTCAACGTCGTCGGCGTCGAGAGCGCGAGGCTCGTGGCGCTGAAGGCGTTGGTGAGGTAGGTGCCCATTCCGGCGCCCGCGGCCGCCGAGAGGATCTTCACAGCCGAGGCGCTGTCGACGTTGCACCCCGCCGCGCACTGGTGCGTCGGCGCCGTGCCCGTCGTGCCGTTCTGCGCCGTGAAGCCCGCGCCCGTGCTGTTCAGCACGAGCGAGTTCGCCGGGAGGGTCACTTCCGGTTTCACGTAGCCTTCCGGGTTCGCCCCGCAGGTCGCTTTGGGGCAGTACAGCGCGAAGACCGCGCTCTTGCCCGCCCCGGACTGTCCGTTCACCGTCACGTTCCACCCCGAGCCCGAGCCCGTGGCGTCCGCGACGCCGATGTTCGTCATCGTCGTGTTCGTCGTCTGAGCCTGACCGTTCAGGGTCACCGAGCTCAGGGTCGGCATCGCGGGCGCCGTCGAGAACGTGAGCGACCCTGCGATGACCGAGAACGTCGTCTTGTCTTCCTGCGTCGCACCCAGCGACGTCGCCGGTGCGAGCGCTCCGAAGAGGCACGCCAGGCCAACCGCCGCCGAGGCGAGCGCACTTGCGCGCCGCCTGCTGGCAATAGACATCGTTGACACTCCTTCTTACGTGGCCCGCTCTCGCGGAGCCACGTACTTCGCTTGACTAGCTTGGTCCAGGGTGTGCTTCGACAGTCAAGGAGGCTGCTTTATACCTGCACGATTTCTTCGACCATCTGTCTACTACCCCGGGTCGGCATTCGAACAACATGAAATTTTGGCTGGCCGGCCAACTTATGCCGGCCGGCTGGTACGCTTCGTTGGCACCCGTCGAGGGTCCTCTCGGCGGACACCCTCGACGGCGACTTGGAGGTCTCTTGACGATGTCATCTCAGGGCAGGCTCGAGAACGGGGCGCAGGCCCCCCCGCAGGACGTGACCCTCGCCCCGGCCGAGCGCGACCTGCAGGACGTGATCGTGATCGAGCGCGAGAATTGGCTGCAGGGACCCCCGCACGAGCTCTTCAAGCGGATGCGCAAGGAGTGCCCGGTGCACTGGTCGAGCCACTTCTCGGAATTCCCCGAGGAGGGCGGCTACTGGTCGGTCACCAGAGCCGAGGACGTCCACACGGTCAGCCGCGACTGGCGCACCTACTCCTCGGAACTCGGCGGCGTGACCGCCGCGCAGGGGCCATTCCCGATCGAGCTCTCGCGGGCGATGTTCATCGGGATGGACCCCCCCAAGCACGACCGCGTGAAGGCCCTCTTCCAGATGGGCTTCACGCCGAAGCGGATCGCCGCCCACGAGGACGCGATCCGGGCGATCGTGACCGGGGTCCTCGACCGGATCGCCGAGCGGGAGACCTGCGATCTGGTGGGCGACGTCGCCCAGCCCGTCGTCGCGCGGGTGATCGGGAGCTTCATGGGGATCGCCGAGGAGGAAGACGCGGTCTGGGCGCGCCTGATGAACGCGATCCTCGGCGCCACCGACCCCGACCTCAACCCCGAGGGCCCCTACGGGGCGGTCGAAAAGGAGATCCCGGAAATCTTCGAGCGCTGCAGCCGGCTCATCGCCGAGCGCCGCGAGAACCCCACGGACGATCTCACGAGCGTCCTCGTCCACGCCGAGATCGACGGGGAGCGCCTGGAGGAGCACGAGATCGTCATGGGCTTCTTCCTCCTCGTCGCCGCCGGGAACGACTCCACGAAGGCGACCTACTGCAGCGGGATGCACGCCCTCATGAAGGACCCCTCCCAGCGCGAGCTCCTGCTCGAGGACCCCTCGCTGATTCCCGACGCCGTCGAGGAGTCCCTGCGGATGTTCCCCGCCTTCGCCCACTTCCGTCGCACGGCCACCTGTGACACGGAGCTCGCCGGCACGAAGATCCGCGAGGGCGAGAAGGTCGTCATGTGGTATCTCTCCTCCAACCGCGACGAGACCCGCTACGAGGACCCCGACCGCTTCGACCTGCGCCGCAAGGCCGAGCACCAGGCCTTCGGGGCGGGCGGGCGGCACTTCTGCCTCGGGACCGCCCTCGCGCGCCTGGAGCTGCGAATCCTCTTCGAGGAGACCCTCGAGCGCTTCCCCGCCATGGAGCTCGCCGACAGACCCACCTACGTCGAATCGGCCTTCCTCAGCCAGCTCAAGACCCTCCCCGTACGGCTCAGGCCGTAGGGTCGGGCAGGTCCACGAGCTGGTGGGCCGCGGTGAAGAAGCTCCGGTAGGCGAGCATCACTGCCGTGAGAGCCGCGATCGAGACGCTCCCGAGGAGGACGTAGAGGAGGATCAGCTGCAGGCGCACCGCGTCCACGGGCGCGGCGCCCGCGAGGAGCATCCCGACCATCGTCCCCGGGAAGAAGATCAGGCCAGTCGTCTTCGTCGAGTCGATCAAGGGGATCATTCCCGAGCGTAGGCTCCGGCGCAGGACCGGCCGGATCGCCTCGGTCGCCGTGGCCCCCAGTGCGAGCGTCGCCTCGATCTGTCCGCGGCCCTCCGCGACCTCGTCACCGAGGCGGTTCAGCGCGACGGCCGCCGCGGTCATCGCGTTGCCGATCACCATCCCGCCGACCGGCACGAGATAGCGGGCCTGCGCCTGGAAGATCCCGAGCGCGAGGACGAGCCCGAGGGTCCCCGCGCCCGCGAGGACGAGTGCGATCAGGAGCGCCGGGAAGGCCCGCGGGACCCTCCGCGCGCGCCCGCGCGCGGTGAGCGCGCCGAAGAGCGCCATGAGCCCGAGGAGCGCGACCACGAAGAGGAGGCTGTTCTCGCTGAAGATCAGCTTGATCACGTACCCCATCGCGGTCAGCTGGACGGCCGAGCGCAGGACCGCGACGCCGATCTCGCGCTCGAGCGCGAGGCGCTCCCGGAGAGAGACCGCAACGGCGATCGCGACGAGCGCAAGCGTCGCGGCGACCTGCCCGAGGCTAACGTGGATCGCACTCGTCATCGGAGCGCCCCGAACGCGTCCTCACTCAGGCGTCCGTGCTCGAGCCAGAGGATCCTGTCCGCGAGGCGCTCGGCCTGGGCGCGCTCGTGCGTGACGAATACGTAGGAGAGCCCGAGCCCCTCGCGGAGCTCCAGCAGGGTCGCCTCGACCGCCCCCTTCGAGCGCTCGTCCAGGGCGGAGGTCGGCTCGTCGAGCAAGAGGACCCTCGGGCGCAGGGCGAGCGCGCGCGCGAGCATCACGCGCTGCTGCTCCCCGACCGAGAGCCGCCGGGCGACCCGATCGGCGAACCCCTCCCCGAGGCCCGCGAGGCGCAGCGCCTCGGGCACGTCCGCCTGCGTGCCCGCGAGCCGCGGGCCGTACTGGACGTTCTCCGCGACCGTCCCCTCCAAGAGCGCGGGGAGCTGGGGCACGAACGCCACGTCGCGTCGGAGCGCGAGGACGTCGTACTCCGGAAGGTCCCGCCCGCGGTAGCGGATCGCCCCCGCCTCGGGCTCGGCGAGGCGGTTGAAGAGCCGCAGGAGCGTCGACTTGCCCGACCCCGAGGGTCCCGCGACGCAGGTCGCCCCGGCCTGGACTCCGAGGCTCAGGTTCTCCAGGACGACGTCCCCGCCACGCGAGCAGCGCACCCGCTCACACTCGAAGAGCACGCGCACATCATCCCGCACGCCCGGATCGGATCGGCCTCCCGGAGGAGGCCGACCGTCACGACCGCGGCCCGATCAGCACCAACCCGGGCCGCCGTAGCGGAACTGCCAGCCCGGATACCCCGCCCCCCAGTTGCCTAAATCGTACTGGGAGGGGTCGCTGTTGTAGCCGTACATGTTCGCGTAGATCCCTCCACCCGCGCCGAGGTACCAGACTTCCCTGAACATCGCCGCGGTCCCGTTCGTGCCGTACTCGCCCGCGTAGCCCATGTCCGTGCAGGTTGCGTACTCGGGCGTGGCGACCTCGCCTCCGGCCTGGATCTTCCAGACCGAGCTCGGGAAGGAGCGCTTCCAGGCGCTCGGCCGCAGGTACCCGACCCACTGGCCGTCGTAGTAGAGCCACCAGTTCCCCGCGTAGAGCTCGACGCCGTAGGTGTGAAAGACATCGTTGTGGGTCACGATCATCTCCGGGTAGACCAACGGGCTCACCTGTACCCATCCCGGGGTTTCGGTGGATATGTAACCGAGACCGACGCCGCAGTCGAAGGCGTACAGGAAGAGGTGCGGCTGCACGTCGTTGTAGAGACCGCCGTTCTCCGCCCACCCCGTTTCGACCGTCGACTGGCACGCGCCCGGGTTGTAGATCGCCCAGATCTGCCCAAGGCTGTGCGCTTCGGTAATTCCGTGGGTGTAATCGATGTAGGGCTGCTCGTTGCTCTGGACCGCGAACTCCGCGTAGACGTTGTCCCCGGCTTTGAAGCCCTGGTAGCCGATCGACCACGAGTACCAGTAGCCCTGGATCGACGTCCGCGCCGCTCTCGCTCCACCCGCTCCGGCCCCGCCTTCCCCGCGGGTCGCGGGCCGTATGTACCTGCGCCCCTGCCCGCTCGTCGGGGCCGGCGCCGGAGGCGCGACGCTCCCGAGCTCGGCCGCGGTGATCGTGGACTGCGGCACCTCACCGCCGGGGCAGAGCTCGGGGTAGAGACGGGTCCGCTCGATCTGGTCGATTTCGTTCCGCGCGACCGAGCCCGCGGGAAACTCCGGCTGCGGGGGCGCCTTCGCGGTGGTGGGAGCAAGCGCGTGACACCTGAACAGGGCGCCTGGACGCCGCAGCGCGAGCGCGCTCGCAGGTGAGAAGCTCAAACCGAACAGCCAGGAGAGGACCACGAGCGTTAACATCCATGCTGGCGTTAATCCACGTTGGGGTCGCGGAGAATGGAAAGACGGATGCGACTGCATGGTTGCCTCCTTGCTTGACTTCCATTCAGGGTTATCAGAGGATGTTCACGATCTCCCGGTCTCTGGACTGATGCACTACTGATCGGGTGGGTTTAGTCAAACGAAATCCCCTTTCGTCGGACGGATGTTCAGGTGAACTTCACCTTTTGGACGACAGAGCCCAGGCGCCGCGCCGATGGGCCGAGGGTCGGCCGCGACCGCCCGCGCTGCTCGCCTCTCGCGCGCGAGCGGATCTCGGTGCGTCTCGCCTCTTGCGAGCGCGGATCCATCGGTGCGGAGCGCGTCTCGCGCGCAGGCAGATCCGCCGGTGCGCCGCGCCGGGTAGAGGCTCTATTTCTGCGCGATCACGCAGATTAAGAGCACAATCGCCGCTCTGCGATAGAATATGTGCGATCACGCAGATGCAGAGAACGGGATCTGAATCGACATCACAGCAGATCGGGCAGCGCGTCCGCTCCGAGCGCCGGCGTCAGGGCATGGATCAGAGGACGCTCGCGCT
>DASZFE010000080.1:0-2706 GCA_035940155.1 Solirubrobacteraceae bacterium
CACCGGGCGCCTGCGGCTAGGATTCGAGACGTTAACCTCGATCGGCCCGGACTCGCTGCGGGCCGCCCGGATGGCCGCGGCGCTCGGCGAGCAGGGCCGTCTGTGGGAGTTCGTCGAGCTGATCTACCGCAACCAGGGCGCCGAGAACACCTCCTACGTGACCGATCGCTACCTCAGCGCGCTCGCCGACGCGATCCCCGGCGTCGACCTCGCCCGCGCCCTGCGCGAACGGGACTCCCCGGCCGTCCAGGCTCAGATCTCACTTGCCCGCGCACAGGCCCGGGCCTTCGGCGTCCAGTCCACGCCCTCCTTCCTCCTCTCCGGGCCCCACACGCCGCCCCGGCGCTTCGCGCCCGCGGACCTCTCGAGCGAATCCTTCGCCCGCGCTCTCGACCGCGCGCTCGCCGGGAGGAGCGTGAGCGGATGACCCATCGTGAGCTCATCCGACGCCGGCGCGCCGGCGCGCTGCTCGCCCTCGCCGCGATCCTCCTCCTCGTCCTCGGCGCCCTCCACGGACGCGGCACCGGCCAGGGCGAGGCCCGCGCCCGTCAGACCCAGGGCGCCACCCCCGCTCCGCGGCTCTCCACCGTCGAAGCCGGCGCCCTCGTCCACCGGGCCGAGAGCTACGCGATCGACCGCATCCGCGCCTACACCCCCGCCGTCGTGCAGGGCGGGCGGCGAGGCGACGAGGTCGCCCTGACCTTCGACGATGGGCCCGGCCCCTACAGCCTGCGGCTCCTCGCCGTCCTCGAGCGCCTCCACGTGCCCGCGACCTTCTTCGAGGTCGGCAGCCAGGAGCGCTGGTTCTCCGCCGCGACCCTCGCCCAGCTTCGCGCCGGCGACGTCGTCGGCGACCACACCGAGACCCACCCGATGATGGCCCGCCTCTCCGCGCACGACCAGCACGAAGAGCTCCTCGAACAGATCTACCGGATCCAGGCCCTCGGCGGTCCGACCCCGCGGCTCTTCCGCCCCCCCTACGGCTCCTTCGACAAGACCACTCTCCATCAGCTCCACCACCTGCACCTGCTCATGATCCTCTGGTCGACCGACACCGAGGACTACCGGCGCCCCGGCGTCGAAACGATCGTGCGCCGCGCCCTCGCGGGCGCGCACCCCGGGGCGATCATCCTCATGCACGACGCCGGCGGGGACCGCTCGCAGACGATCGCCGCGCTCCCCGCGATCATCCGCGGCCTGCGTCGGCGGGGTCTGCACCCGGTGACCGTCCCCCGGCTCCTCCTCGACGACCCCCCGCCCCCCGGGCAGCCCATTCCGAAAAGCCTCGCCGGGGGCTGAGACCGGGGGCGCCGCGGCGAGCGGCCGGGCCTGCACCCCGGGACGAGCCGAACGGCCGTGGACCGGCCGGGGAGCGCCCCGTCTCAGTGCCCCAGCTGGACGGTCTTGACGATCAGGAGCGCCACCGCGATCACCAGGTAGCCCCGCAGGAGGAGCATCGCCGCGCGTTTCCCCGCCGACCACACCGGGCGCTCTAGCAGCGCCAATGGGGGCATCGTCCAGGCGTGGCGCCGCTCCCCGCGCAGCTCCTCGGGCACCTCCTCCCCGCCCGCGACCTCCACTCCCCGACCCTCGCCCGCCTGCCTGCGGACGTAGAGACCCACCCCCAGAAGCCCCACCAGAAGAGCGATCGAAAAATAAATAAAGAGATCCGCCGCGTTCGCCTGCGGGAACACCGTCGTGGCCACCAGGATCAGCGAGAGCTCCACCAGCGCCCCCACGATCACCGTCGCCAGCCCGTTCAGCCAGGGCGCGTTCACCCACGGCCCCAGCACCGCCCGGTCGTTGCACAGCAGCAGCAGGAACACCGTCGCGCTAGGCAGCAGCACCCCCGCCAGCGCCTGCACCGAGGTCGTCATCAGGCCCAGCGGCGCCCCCGGGATCAGCACGATCCCCGCCGCCGCCACCACCATCGCCGCGAAGGTCGAGTAGAACAGCCTCGCCTCGCCCACGCCCCGGTGCAGCGAGTGGCTCGTCCCGAACACGTCCCCGAACGCGTACGACGTCGACAGCGTCACCGCCGCCGCCCCGATCATCGACGCATTCAGCAGCACCACCGCGAAGAACGCCCCCGCCAGCGGGCTCACATACCGGCGCAGCCCCTCCGCCACCGCCCCCGCGTCGCTGAAGTGCCCCGCCTCCGGGGTCCCCGCGAACGCGAACGCCGCCACCGAGAGGATCGCCCCCGCGCCCACCACCACCACCAACGCCCCGATCACCGTGTCCGCCCGCTCGTAGTTCATCCACCGCGGCGTGATCCGCTTGTCGATGATGTTCGACTGCTGGAAGAACAGCTGCCACGGCGCCACCGTAGTCCCCACGATCGCGATGATCAGGAGCACCCCCGTCGAGCTCGCCCCCCCCTGGATCCCCGGGACCAGCGAATGGTGCGCGACCGCCCCGAAGTCCGGCCCCACCATCACCAGCAGCGGGATCACCAGGAAGTTCGCCGCGATGAACACGTACATGAACCGCTCCCAGCTGCGGAAGCTCCCCGTCGCCGTGATCCCCACCAGCGCCACCGCCGCCAGCGGCACCGCCACGTACCTGTCCACCCCGAAGTACTCCAGCGCCAGGCTCACCCCGATGAACTCCGTCACGATCGTCAGAAAGTTCAACACGAACAGGTCCCCCACCGAGAACCACCCCCAGAACCGCCCGAAGCGCTCGTTGATCAGGCGCGCGTGA
>DASZFE010000081.1:0-11143 GCA_035940155.1 Solirubrobacteraceae bacterium
CGCGTCCTGCGGCTCGGGCTTCTCCTGAAAACCGCTGATGCGACCCTCGCGGTCGTGCAGCACGACCCCGTACTCGCGCGTGTCGGAGACCTGCTTGACCGCGAGCGTCGCCACCCCGCCCGCCTGCCGGTGCCTGGCCACGAGGGCCGTCAGGTTGATGTCCGTGAGCGCGTCCCCGGAGATCACCAGAAAGTCCTCCCCGCCGAAGAACTCCCGGCACGCCCGCACCCCGCCGGCCGTCCCCAGGAGCTCCTCCTCGTGGCGGTAGGAGACCCGATCGCCGAAGTGCTCGCGGACGCTCTCCGGGAAGTAGTGGACGTTCGCGATCACCTCCTCGAAGCCATGCGACTCGAGCAGGTCGAGGATGTGCGCCATCACCGGGCGGTCCAGCACGGGCACCATCGGCTTGGTGATCTCGAACGTCAGCGGGCGCAGCCGCGTCCCGAGACCCGCCGCGAGGACCATCGCTCTCATCGGGCGGGAAGCTATCGGATGCGCCCTGCGCGCCGTGGCCCGCGCGCCGTCCTTCTCTATGCGCCGTGCTCCCACGAGCTCCGGTACGCGCGCTGCTCGCCCGTGAGCTCGTCGATCTCGACTCCGAGAGAGTCGAGCTTCAGGCGCGCCACCTGCGTGTCGATCTCCTCGGGCACCTCCAACACGCGGGCCTCCAGGGCGCCCGCGTTGCGGACGAGGTGCTCCACGCAGAGGGCCTGCGCCGCGAAGGAGAGGTCCATCACCGCGGCCGGGTGGCCCTCGCCCGCGGCGAGGTTCACGACGCGGCCCCGCGCGAGCAGGTTCAGCCGCCGACCGTCCTTGAGCCTGTACTCGTCCACCAGTGGCAGCACCTCCCGGGGGGGCTTCACCGCGAGCGCCCGCAGATCATCGAGGTCGATCTCCACGTCGAAGTGGCCCGCGTTCGCCAGCACCGCGCCGTCCTTCATCCGCTCGAAGTGCTCCCGCCGCAGCACCGCTTGCCCACCGGTCACCGTCACGAAGACATCTCCCTGCTCGGCCGCCGCGAGCGCGGGCATCACCTCATACCCCTCCATCCGCGCCTCCAGCGCCCGCAGCGCGTCCACCTCGCAGACCACCACCGACGCGCCCGCCCCGCGCGCGCGCAGCGCGACCCCGCGGCCGGTCCAGCCGTAGCCGAGCACGACCACCGTGCGGCCCGCCAGGAGCAGGTTCGTCGCGCGCAGGATCCCGTCCACCGTCGACTGGCCCGTCCCGAAGCGATCGTTGAAGGCCCGCTCCACGCGCGACTCGTTCACCGCGAGCACCGGGCAGGCCAGCACCCCCTGGGCCTCCAGCGCCCGCACCCGCAAGAGGCCCGCAGTCGTCTCCTCGGTCCCCCCCATCATCTCCGCCGCCCGCTCGGGGTCGGCGATGTGGATCGCGCTCACCAGGTCCGCCCCGTCGTCGACCGTGACCTGCGGCGCCCGCTCCACCACCGTCCGTACGTGCTCGGCGTACTCCTGCGCGCTCTCCCCCCTGCTCGCGTGCACCCGCGCGCCGTGCCCGGAGAGCGCGCCCGCGACGTCGTCCTGGGTGGAGAGCGGGTTCGCGGCACAGAGATCGACCTCGGCCCCGCCCGCGATCAACGCACGGACGAGGTTCGCGGTCTCCGCGGTCACGTGCAGGCACGCCCCCACGCGCACCCCGGCGAGCGGACGCTCGCGGGCGAAGCGCTCGCGGACCTGCGCGAGGACCGGCATCTGCGCGTCGGCCCACGCGATCCGGGCCTCCCCGGCGGACACCTAGTAGCGGTAGTGGTCGGGCTTGTACGGGCCCTCCACGGGGATCCCCAGGTAGGCCGCCTGGTCCTCGGTGAGCTCCGTGAGCCTCGCGTCGAGCGCCCCCAGATGCAGCCGGGCGACCTTCTCGTCGAGGTGCTTCGGGAGCACGTAGACCCGCCTCTCGTACTCCTCGTTCTTGCTGTAGAGCTCGATCTGGGCGATCGTCTGGTTGCTGAAGGAGTTGCTCATCACGAAGCTCGGGTGCCCGGTCGCGTTCCCCAGGTTCAGCAGGCGCCCCTCCGAGAGGAGGATGATCGCGTGCCCGTCCGGGAAGACCCACTCGTCGACCTGCGGCTTGATATTGATCCGCTCGATCCCCGGGACACGCGTGAGGCCCGCGATGTCGATCTCGTTGTCGAAGTGCCCGATGTTCCCGACGATCGCCTGGTGCTTCATCCGCGCCATCTGCGCCGCCGTGATGATGTCCCGGTTGCCCGTCGCCGTGATGAAGATGTCCCCCTCGCCGATCACTTCCTCGAGCGTCCGCACCGTGTAGCCCTGCATCGCGG
The DNA here is from genome assembly GCA_035940155.1 of Solirubrobacteraceae bacterium. Taxonomy (GTDB): domain Bacteria; phylum Actinomycetota; class Thermoleophilia; order Solirubrobacterales; family Solirubrobacteraceae; genus Palsa-744. Next base: position 2,306 of record DASZFE010000081.1, read on the forward strand.
CCTGCAGCGCGCAGATCGGGTCGATCTCCGTCACCACCACCCGCGCGCCCTGGCCCCGGAGAGATTCCGCGCAGCCCTTCCCGACGTCCCCGAACCCGCAGACCACCGCGAGCTTCCCCGCGATCATCACGTCCGTCGCACGGTTGATCCCGTCGATCAGCGAGTGCCGGCAGCCGTAGAGGTTGTCGAACTTCGACTTCGTCACCGAGTCGTTGACGTTGATCGCCGGGAACAGCAGCGTCCCCGCCTCGGTCATCTCGTACAGGCGGTGCACCCCCGTCGTCGTCTCCTCCGTCACGCCCTTGATCTCCGCCGCGATCCGCGTCCAGCGCTCCGCGTCCTCCGCGAGCGAGCGCGTGAGCAGCGAGAGCACCACGCGGAACTCCTCGGAGTCCGCGCTCGCCGGATCCGGGACCGCTCCGGCGCGCTCGAACTCGACGCCCTTGTGCACCAGCAGCGTCGCGTCGCCCCCGTCGTCGAGGATCATGTTCGGCCCGGTCCAGCCCCCCGAGCCGTCCGGCGCGGGCCACAGGAGCGCCCGTTCGGTGCACCACCAGTACTCCTGGAGGGTCTCCCCCTTCCACGCGAACACCGGCACCCCGCGCGGCTCCTCAGGGGTCCCGTCGACCCCGACCGCGATCGCCGCCGCCGCGTGGTCCTGGGTGGAGAAGATGTTGCAACTGCACCACCGCACCTCCGCCCCGAGCGCCGTCAGCGTCTCGATCAGCACCGCCGTCTGGATCGTCATGTGCAGCGAGCCCGTGATCCGCGCGCCCGCAAGCGGCCGGCTCTGCTCGTACTCGCGCCGGATCGCCATCAGGCCCGGCATCTCGTGCTCGGCGAGCGTGATCTCCTTGCGCCCGAACTCCGCGAGCGAGAGATCGGCGACCTTGAAGTCGTTCTCCGTGGACGTCATCGTCGGGGTCATACAGCCTCCACCTTTCGTTCTCTCGAGGTTCCTTTCGCCCTGACCCGGGCCCGGGGGATCGCGGCCAGCAGCCGCTCGTGCTTCTCCTGCTCAAAGCGCAGCCACTCGCCCGCCGGCACCTCCCGCGGGCGCGCCGGCTCCGCGGAGAGCCATCCCTCGATCGCCTCCCGCAGCCGCGGCTCCTCACGCAGGCGCCGCGCGAAGCCGACCTCGCCGAGGCCGACCCCGTGAGCCTCCAGCAGCTCGCGCAACGTCCGCAGCCGCTGCAGCTCCCCCGCGCCGTACAGCCGGTACCCCGAGGGCGAGCGGCCCGGCTCCACCAGGCCCGCGCTCTCGATGTAGCGCAGCATCCGCGCCGACCACCCCGTCGTCGCGGCCGCCTCGTTGATCGTCAGCGCGTCCTGTGGCTCCGTCTTCATCGCCCGCGTACCTTATCACGGGCGTGTCAAGGTTTTGAGAGGCCTACCGTTCGGCGAGCTCGGCCTTTAGCTGTTCGATCAGGTTCACCGGCGTAGGGTCCACGCCTCGCAGGGCCGCGAGGTAGATCGAGACGAGGTCCCCGAGGAGGACGAGCGAGATCACCCGCTCGATCGGGGTCTCCCCGCGCGTCTCGATCCGCATGCACGTGCTCGCGTTCTCCGCGATCAGCCGCTCGGTGAGCTCCATCCGCGCCTTCACGCGCGGGTGCGCGTCGCAGTCGTCGAGGAAGATCGCCGAAAAGCGCCCGATGTCCGGCGCGCCCTCCCAGCCGACGAGCTCGTTGTGGTCGAGCTCGGGGAGCTCGTGGAAGAAGCAGGGCTGCTTGGCGTTCTCGTTGATCTGCGTCTTCCAGCGGTAGGCGATCGGCGTCGTCAGGCCCGCGCCGGCGATCACCGGGGCCGTCCCCAGCAGGCCGCGTGCGATCTCCTTCGCCAGCGAGTCCTCCGGGGCCTCCGGGCCCCACTCCGCGACGAGCTGCTCGCTGTGCGAGGCCGCCACGTCGATCTCCGCCGTCAGCCGCGGGCCCGCCCCGCAGAGCGCCGCGACCTCCAGTACCGCGACCGTCATGTAGGCGACCGCCGCCCGTGGCTGAAAGCCACCCGGAAGGGGGATCACCGGGACGCCGTCCGCGCGCGCGATCTCCGCGAGGCTCCCCCCCGTCGTCGCCACGACCCGCTGCGCCCCGAGCGCCCCCGCGGACTCGTAGCAGGCGAGCGTCTCCTCGGTCTCGCCCGAGTAGCTCGCGCACAGGACCGTCGTGTCCGGGGTCGTCCACGTCGGCAGCCCGTAGGCGCGCGTCACGAAGATCGGCCGCGAGGCGTGGTCGCCCAGCGCCGCCCGCGCGAGCGCGCCCCCGATCGCCGAGCCCCCCATCCCCGCCACGACCAGCCCGCCGGGCGTGTCCCACTCGTTCATGATCGCCGACTCCACCCGCCAGAGCGCGTCGCGCAGGTGCTCGGGCAGCGCGAGCACGTCGCGCAGCAGACCCGAGACGTCGACCTGGCCGATCGTCTCGCGGGAGAGTGTCATCACGTCCTCTGGCATCTCCTCGGCTCCTTCGAGATCAGAATCTCATCGCTCCGTCGGGAATCCTCACGCCCGGGAAGATACGCGCACCGCGGTCGATCGTGTTCTCCGCCCCGATCTCCACACCCTCCCCGAGCACCGCGCCGCCCAGAACCTCTGCGCCCGCCCCGATCCGGCAACCCGGCGCGATGATGCACTCGCGCAGCGTGCACCCCTCCCCGATCTCGCTCCCGCGCAGGACCACCGCGCGTTCGACCCTCGTGCCCGCCCCGATCGAGACGTCCTCCCCGAGCACCGCGAGGCTCCCCACCTGCGCCCCCTCGGCCACGCGCACCCCGTGCGCGAGCACCGCCGGGGGCACCACCCGCCCCTGCACCTCGGCCCCGTCGGCGATCGACACGTATCCCTCCCCCATACGCTCTCCCACCGCCGTGCGGACGTTGCGCTCGATGATGTCGAAGGTCCCCTGCAGGTAGCGCTCGGGCGTGCCGATGTCCAGCCAGTAGCTCTGCGAGGGGAACCCGTAGAGGCCCGCCCCGATCAGCCGCGGCCACACCTCCCGCTCGATCGAGACGTTCCGGTCCGCCGGGACCAGGTCGAGGATCTCCCGCTCCAGCACGTACGCCCCCGCGCTGATCATGTTCGTGTCGACCTCCTCCGGGCTCGGCTTCTCCAGGAAGTCGCTCACCGCGTTCTCCTCACCCAGGTGCACCAACCCGTAGGCCGTCGGGTCCTCGACCGGCGCCAGCGCGAGCGTCGCCCGCGCGCCCGTCCGCTCGTGCTGGGCGATCTGCGCGGAGAGGTCGATGTCCGTCAGGACGTCCCCGTTCAGCACCAGGAAGCGCTCCTCGAGCATCCCCTCCGCATACTTCAGCGCCCCCGCCGTCCCCCGCGGATCGGGCTCCTGCACGAAGCGCAGCTCGATCCCCAGCTCCGAGCCGTCCCCCAGGACCGCCCGGACGCCGTCGGCCATGAACCCGCACGACATGATCACGTCCCGCACCCCGTGCCCCCGCAGCCATTCGAGCATGTACGCCATGAAGGGCCTGTCCACCAGCGGCACCACCGGCTTGGGCATCCTCGACGTCAGCGGCCGCAGGCGCGTCCCCTCGCCGCCCACCAGGATCACCGCCTGCATGATCCGCCCCCGCTCGACGCGCCCACCGCACTCGCCACGGCTCCGCGTGCGTGCGTCACGCGCGCCCGATCCCCTCGTACGTGAGACCCGCCCCGCGCACCGCCTCGGGGTCCAGGGCGTTGCGCCCGTCGATCACGAGGGTGCCCCGCATCGCCTCCGCGACCTCCGCCCAGTCGAGCGCCGAGAACTCCGCCCACTCCGTCACCAGGACCACCGCATCGGCATCCCGGACGGCCTCCAGGGCCGAGTCCGCGAACGTGAGCCCCGACACGAGCACCCGCGCCTGCTCCTCCGCGATCGGGTCGTACGCGCTCACCCGCGCCCCGTCCGCGTTCAGCCGCGCCGAGAGCACCAGCGAGGAGGCCTCCCTCATGTCGTCCGTGTTCGGCTTGAACGCCAGCCCCAGCAGCGCCACGTTCCTCCCCACCAGCCCCCCCAGGTGCTTGTGCAGCTTCCCGATCACCCGCCGCTTCTGCAGTTCGTTCACCTCGATCACCGCCGTCAGCAGCTGGAAGTGGTAGCCCGAGTTCCCCGCGAGCTGCTTCAGGGCGTCGACGTCCTTGGGGAAGCAGCTGCCGCCATACCCGATCCCCGCCTGCAGGAACTTCGGCCCGATCCGGGCGTCGAGGCCCATGCCGCGGGCGACCTCGACGACATCGGCGCCGGTCTCCTCGCAGACGTTGGCGATCTCGTTGATGAAGGAGATCTTCGTCGCGAGGAAGGCGTTTGAGGCGAGCTTGACCATCTCGGCGCTCGCGATGTCGGTGCGGACGAGGGGGGCGCCGAGGGGGGCGTAGAGGTCGATCACGGCGTCCCCGGCCCAGTCGCCGTGGTCGCCCACGACGACCCGGTCGGGATGGCGAAAGTCCTCCAGGGCCGAGCCCTCCTTGAGGAACTCGGGGCAGGAGACGTAGCGCAGTCCGTCCTTGCCGCGCTCGCGGAAGGTCCGCTGGATCGAGGCGCCCGTGCCGCAGGGGACGGTCGACTTCATCACGAGGGCGTGGCGCTCTGAGGCGGGGATCGCGTCGACGACGGCGTGCACCGCCGAGAGGTCCGCGTCGCCGGAGTACGTCGGGGGGGTCCCGACGGCGACGAAGAGCAGGCGCGCGTGCTCCAGGGCGGGGGCGAGGTCCGTGGAGAAGTGGAGCCGTCCCGCGCACTCCCGCAGGAGGGCCTCCAGGCCGGGCTCGTAGATCGGGACCTCCCCGGCACGCAGGCGCTCGATCTTCGCGGCGTCGATGTCCACGCACCAGACCTCGCTCCCGAGCTCCGCGAAGCCCGCGGCGGTGACGAGCCCGACGTAACCGGTGCCGATCACTGCGATCGGTTCGCGCGGGGGGGCCATCGCGCGCGAAGGCTAGCGGTCAACCCAGACCGCCGTCGATGGCCCGCAGCTCGGGCGCCCCGGGCGTCGCCAGGCGCTCGCCGAGGATCTCCACGAAGTCCCCCAGGGCGCGGCGGTAGAGAGCGAGGGACTCGATCGAGACCCACTCCCGCGGGCCGTGGTGGCCCGCGCCCTCGGGGCCGAACTCCACCGCCGGGACGCCCGCCTGCAGGAAGGCCATCGCGTCGGAGGCCCCGTCGCGGCCCACGCTCAGGACCTCCCCCTCCACCGAGCGCGCCACCGCGTCGCGGAGGGCGAGGACGTAGGGGTTGCGGCGGGAGACCGTCGCGGGGCGGTGGATGAAGCAGCGCACCACCCGCAGGTCCGGGATGTCGCGGATCTGCGCGAGGATCTCCTCCGGGTCCTGCTCGGGGAGGTAGCGAATGTCGACCTCCATCCCACAGCGGTCCGGCACCTTGTTGAACGCGTCACCGCCCTCGATCCGCGCGAGGTTTATCGAAGGTCGGTCGAACATCTCCGAGGACTCCCGGCTGAAGGGGAGGGTCTCGATCCGCCGGAACGCATCGTGGGCCTTGAGGATCGCGTTGTCCCCCAGCCACGGCGTCGACCCGTGCGCCGCCGTCCCCGAGAGCTCCAGGCGCACCGCCAGCACCCCCTTCGCCTGGACCCCGATGTGCAGGTCCGTCGGCTCCCCCGTGATCGCGAAGTCCCCCCGCAGTCCCTGAGCGATCAGCGCGTCGATCGAGCGCCCCTCCACGTCTTCGTGCTCCTCGTCCGGCACGCACACGAACAGCACCCGCACCCGATCCTGCCCCGCGGCCTCCCGCAGCGCGCACATCATCGCCCCCAGCGCCCCCTTCATGTCGTAGGCCCCCCGCCCGAAGAGCCGCCCCTCCTCCACCCGGGGCTCGAACTGCTCCGGGTGCGCCGGCACCACGTCCAGGTGTCCGTGGAACACCACGCACGGCCCCTCCGCCGGGCCCGCCTCCGCGAGGAGGACCGGGAGGCCGTTGTGGGAGACCTCCCGCACCGGCAGCTCCCGCGCCTCCAGCCACCCCCTCACGAAGGCCGCCGCCCTGCGCAGACCCTCCTCCGTGGAGGTGTCATACGCGATCAGCGCCTCCGCCAACGCCCGCTCGTCCATCCCGGGAGCGTAACCTCCCGGGCATGGCCGGTCGAATCGTCCTCTTCGGAGCCACGGGCTACACCGGCGAGCTCACCGCCCGCGCCCTCCTCGACCAGGGCGCCCGGCCCGTGCTCGCCGCCCGCCACGAGGGACCCCTGCGCACGCTCGCCGAGGAGCTCGGGGGCCTGGAGTGGGCGCTCGCGAACGTCACCGACCCCCCGAGCATCCGGGGCCTCCTCGAGCGCGGCGACGTCCTCGTGAGCACCGTCGGTCCCTTCGTTCGTCTTGGAGGGCCCGCCGTGCGGGCCGCGACCGACGCGGGCGCCCACTACATCGACAGCACCGGGGAGGGCTCCTTCATCCGGGAGGTCTTCGAGGTCCACGGCCCCCGGGCCCGGGGGGCCGGCTGCGGTCTCCTCACCGCCTTCGGCTACGACTGGGTCCCCGGGAACCTCGCCGGGGGGCTCGCCCTCCGCGACGCCGGCCCCGAGGCCCGGAGCGTCGAGATCGGCTACTTCTTCACCGGCGAGCGCGGCGGCGCGGACTCCGCCAGCGGCGGCACCCGCGCCTCCCTCATGGGGGCCATGCTCGACCCCGGCTTCGCCTTCCGCGACCACGCCCTCCGCACCGAGCGCCCCGGCAGGCGCCTGCGCGAGTTCGAGCTCAGTCCCGGGCGCCGCTCGCAGGCGATCTCCGTCCCCTCCTCCGAGCACCTCGCCCTCCCACGCCTGAGCCCCTCGCTGAGCGACGTCGACGTCTACCTCGGCTGGTTCGGCCCCGCCTCCCGCGTCGCCCAGGGCCTCTCCGCGGGCATGGAGGCGATCGCGCGGATCCCCGGCGCCAAGGACGCCCTCGCAAGGCTCGTCGAGCGCTTCGTCAAGGGCTCCACCGGCGGCCCCGACGCCACCGCCCGCGCCCGCTCCGGCTCCCTCGTCCTCGCCGAAGCCCTCGACGCCGGCCACCGGCCCCTCGCCTCCGTTCGCCTGGAAGGCGTCAACGGCTACGACTTCACCGCCCGCGTCCTCGCCTGGGGCGCCCGCGCCGCCGCCGCCGGTGGCCTCCGGGGAATCGGCGCCCTCGGCCCCGTCGACGGCTTCGGCCTCGACGCGCTCACCGCGGGCTGCGCCGAGGCCGGGATCTCGCGGGTGGGCTGAGACACGGCCGTCGAGGTCGAGGGTCTGCGCGTCGTGCGGGGTGGGCGGCCCGTGCTCGACGGGGTCTCTCTGGGCGTGGCCCACGAGACGGTCACGGGCCTGTTGGGTCCGAGCGGCTGCGGGAAGTCGACGCTGATGCGCGCCATCGTCGGCGTCCAGGTGATCGCCGGGGGACGGGTCTCGGTGCTCGGCGAGGAGGCGGGCTCCCCCGGGCTCCGTCGCCGGGTGGGGTACGTCACGCAGGCCCCCTCCGTCTACGGGGACCTCAGCGTCGATGAGAACCTGCGCTACTTCGCCGCGATCGTCGGGGTCGGGCGGGAGCGGATCGCAGAGGTCGTCGAGCTCGTGCGCCTGGGCGGGCACGAGCATCGGGTCGTCGGCTCGCTCTCCGGGGGCGAGCGCTCCCGGGTCTCGCTCGCCACGGCTCTCCTCCACGACCCGGAGCTCCTCGTCCTCGACGAGCCCACCGTCGGCCTCGACCCCGTCCTGCGCGCGGAGCTCTGGGAGACCTTCCACGAGCTCGCCGTCGCCGGGAGGACCCTCCTGATCTCAAGTCACGTCATGGACGAGGCGAGCGAGTGCGACGTCCTACTCCTCATGCGCGAGGGGGAGCTCCTGGAGCAGATCACCCCCGAGCGGCTGCGGGCGCAGACGGGCGAGCAGGATCTCGCGCGGGCCTTCCTCGCGATCATCCGGCAGGGGGTCGCGTGAGCGGGCGGGCCACCGCGGCCACGGCCGCGCGCGTGCTGTGGCAGATCCGCCGCGACCCCCGCACCATCGCGCTCCTGCTCGCCGTCCCCGTCGGGCTGCTCGTGCTGATGCGCTACATCCTCGACTCCCAGCCGCGGACCTTCCAGGGGGTCGGGGCGCCGATGTGCGGGCTCTTCCCCTTCAGCATCATGTTCCTCGTCACCTCCATCGCGATGCTCCGCGAGCGCACGAGCGGGACCCTGGAGCGGCTCATGTCCCTCCCGATCGCCAAGGGCGACCTCCTCGCGGGCTACGGGATCGCCTTCGGCCTCCTCGCCGCCGTCCAGGCCACCGTCGTCTGCTCCGTCGGCTTCCTCGCCCTCGGGCTCCACGCCCCCCACGGCGCCTGGCTCGTCGGGCTCCTCGCCGTCGGAAACGCCGTCCTGGGGATGTCCCTCGGCCTCTTCGTGAGCGCCTTCGCCCGAACCGAGTTCCAGGCCGTCCAGTTCATGCCCGCAATCATCTTCCCCCAGCTGCTCCTCTGCGGGCTCTTCGTCGAACGCCACGAAATGGCCCCCGCCCTCTACACAGCCTCCTGGGCGCTCCCCCTCACCTACGCCTACGACGCCCTCGCCCGCGCCACCCGCCCGGGCGCCCTCGGGGGCGGGATGCTCCTGGATGTCGGCGTGATCGTCGGCGCCACCCTCGCCGCCCTCGGGCTCGGCGCGCTCACGCTGCGGCGGCGGACGGGGTGAGGGACGGCCGCGAGGCTATCTCGGTTTGGTTTTGAGGCTCAGGGGTTGAGGGGGTAGTTGAGGGTGTCGGCGCGGGTTCGGGGTGGTGTCGGTGGGGGGCGGTCCTGGGTGTGAGGGATGGGAGCGGGGGGAGGGTCGTTCGGACGGCCCGCCCTGCGGGGGGGCCGCCGCCCGATCTCGCCCCGCTCCTCCACGT
>DASZFE010000082.1:0-3374 GCA_035940155.1 Solirubrobacteraceae bacterium
ATGCCTGACGCGACCTTCTACTTCGACCTCGGCTCCCCCTACGCCTACCTCGCCGCCGAGCGCCTCCAGGAGGTCCTCGGCGAGCCCACCATCGCCCTCGCCGGGGAGCTCTTCTGGGGCGACGATCGTCTCGAGGAGGCCGCCACACGCCGCCGGGGCGATTACAACTAGGAGGGATGGACTCCCTCTTCGATCCCCCCGAGGTCGATCCTCCACAGGACGGGCGCCCCGCCGAGGTCTCCCCCGAGGCGCCCCTCGCCGCCCGGATGCGCCCCACCACGCTCGAGGACTTCGTCGGGCAGGAGCACCTCCTCAGACCCGGTTCGGCCCTGTACGGGGCCATCGAGCAGGGACGACCGCACTCCATGATCCTCCACGGTCCCCCCGGGAGCGGCAAGACCACCCTCGCCCGGATCGTCGCCGCCCGCGCCCGCGCCGCCTTCGAGGAGCTCAGCGCCGTCGAGGTCGGCCGCGCCGACGTCCGGGCCGTCATCCAGCGCGCCCGCCGGCGACGGGACATGGGACGCGGCACCATCTTCTTCCTCGACGAGATCCACCGCTTCAACAAGGCCCAGCAGGACGCCCTCCTCCCCGCCGTCGAGGACGGCCTGATCACCCTCATCGGCGCCACCACCGAGAACCCCTCCTTCGAGGTCAACGGCGCCCTCCTCTCCCGCACCCGCCTCTACGAGCTCACCGGGCTCACCGAGGAGCACCTCCGTGTCCTCCTCCGCCGAGCCCTGGAGCGTGGGGAGTGCGGCGAGGTCCGCGTCGAGGACAACGCCCTCGACCTCCTCGCCACCCGCTCCGGCGGGGACGCCCGCACCGCCCTCTCCGCGCTGGAGCTCGCCTGCGAGACCGCCGTTGACGGAGCCGTCGACCTCCCCCGCGCCGAAGACGCCCTCCAGCGGCGCCTCCTCCACTACGACCGCGCCGCCGACACCCACTACGACACCATCTCCGCCTGGATCAAGGCCACCCGCGGCTCCGACCCCGACGCCTCCCTCTACTACCTCGCCCTCATGCTCGAGGGCGGCGAGGACCCCCGCTTCATCGCCCGGCGCATGGTCATCCTCGCCTCCGAGGACATCGGCAACGCCGACCCCGCCGCCCTCGGCCTCGCCACCGCCGCGGCCGCGGCCGTCGAGCACGTCGGCCTCCCCGAGTGCCAGTTCGCCCTCGCCCAGGCCGCCATTTACTTGTCCCTCGCCCCCAAGTCCGACGCCGCCAAGCGCGCCCTTGGCCGCGCCCGCGGGTTCATCCGCGACCGCGGCGGAGCCCCCCCGCCCGCCCAGCTCCGCTCCGGCGGGCGCGGCGAGGGCTACGACAACCCCCACTCCCACCCCGGACACCTCTCCCCGCAGGAGCTCCTCCCCGCCGAGGCCCTCGGGGAGCGCTTCTACGCGCCCGACGCCGCCGAGGCAGAACTCGCCGCCCGGCTCGCCGAGATCCGCCGGGGGCGGGGGCGCCAGGACTGAGCATCCCACACGTCGAGCTCCGCTATCTTCGTCCCATGTGTGTCGGCTGTGCCATGGTTGCCGCCTCCGCCGCCACCGGCTTTCGGACCTGGCTCCATACCCATCACATGGGCCAGCTCACCCCCCGGCGGATGCGCGCCCTCACCGTCGGGGCCCTCTGCGCCGCCGGCCTCGTCTCGAGCGTCGGGGTCAGCGGCTCCGCCGCGCCCCTCGCGCATGGGGTGTCGGGGGCGCCGCACGTGGTCTCGGTGGCTCGCGCCGCGAAGCCCTGAGGCTGCACGGCGTTTAGAGATCTGCGCAGCTGACTTTGCAGATCTGCGCACCCGAGTTTGTAGATCTGCGCATAGAATGTCCCCTCGGTGAGAAGTTCCGCGCCGGCATCATCCTCCACACCGGCGCCGAGACCCTCCCCATCGGCGAGCGGCTCTGGGCACTCCCCGTCAGCGCGCTCTGGCGCTCAGACGGGGGCTAAACGTAGATTCGCCCCTACCTCGCCCCGACCCGCCGCACCCGCACGCCCCCGAGCTCGATCGCTTCGTCGCCCCCCGGGAGCTCCTGGGCGTCCGGGAGGGCGTGGGGGATCTCCACCGCGATCTCCACCAGGCGCTCCTCCTCCTCGCTCGCCGCCGCCTCGAAGCGGACCTCCCCCTCGTCCAGGAGCAGCCGCGGGATGCGCGAGCCCCTTGGCTCCGCGTCGGGCTCGGCCCCCGCCTCGCCCACCCCGACCCCCAGGATCTCCCCCCAGCGCGCCGCCACCCCCGCGGGGTCCGCCACCGCGATCGTCACCCCCGCCAGGCGCCCCGGGGCGCCCGTGCCGATCCGACCCGTCCACTCCGGCCCGCCCCACCGCCACGAGCCGTAGGGCTCCGAGCGGTCCATCGAGACGATCGCCCCCCGCATCCGCCCCGGGTGCAGGTGCGTACCCGCTATGTCCGGAAGGTCGATCTCCCAGACCACCCCGATGCCCATCCCGCGCGCGCGCGCACGCGCGCCCCTCAAATCTTCAAGATCGAACATCACCATGTACCCCCCGTCCCCGCCCCGGCGCTCCATGTACCGGCCCGCCGCCGTCCCCGGCCGCGTCGGTGAGACCACCTCGATGAAGCCCTCCCCCAGCGCGAACACCACGTTCTCCAGGCCGAACAGCCCCACCCCCGGGTCCCGGAAGGGCTCACCCAGGCTCAGTGCCGAGCGCAGCCCCGCGGCCACCGGCTCGATCTCCCCCGCCACCAGCACCGCCTGGCGCAGCCTCACCCTCGATCCGCTCGCCCCCATCACGCCCCCAGCCCCCCGAAGCGCGGCTCCCTGCGCTCCATGAAGCTCGCCACCCCCTCCGCGAAGTCCGGCTCCGTGAAGGACGCCAGCATCAGCTCGTCCGCCTCCCCTAGCGCCTCCGCGAGGCCCGTCTCGAGCGCCCCGTACACCTGCGCCTTCATCCGCGCCATGCTCCTCGGCGAGCACAGCCGCGCCAGATCACGCGCATACTGAAGCGTCTCCTCAAGCAGCGACTCCGGCGCGCACACCCGGTTCACCAGGCCCATCCCCGCCGCCTCCTCCGCCAGGACCACCCGGCCCGAGAGCAGCAGGTCCAGCGCCCGCGCCGGACCCACCAGCCGCGGAAGAATCCACGAGATCCCGTGCTCCGCCACCAGCCCCCGCCGCGCGAACGCCGTCGTCAGCTTCGCCCCCGCCGCCGCAAAGCGCACGTCGCACATAAGCGCCTGCACCAGCCCCAGCCCCGCGCACGGCCCGTTGATCGCCGCCACGATCGGCTTCGGAATCGTCAGCGGAAACGTCTGCGGCCGGTCCAGCCCGGGGTCGGGAACCTCGGCGGTCGGGGTGCCTTCGGGGGGCGGGACGCCATCGCCCTCCCCCGCCGCCCCCCCCAGCGACCGC
>DASZFE010000083.1:0-3152 GCA_035940155.1 Solirubrobacteraceae bacterium
CACAAGGCCTCCGACGAGGGGATCATCGCCGTGGAGGACGCCGCGGGGCTCGCCACGCACCCGCTCGCCCACGCGGACATCCCGCGGGCGACCTTCTGCACCCCCAACGTCGGCTCCTTCGGCCTCACCGAGGCGCAGGCGCGCGAGGCGGGCCACGAGGTCGTCGTCGGGAAGGTCCCCTACGGGGCCGTCGGAGGCGGGACCGTCTACGGGGACCGGGCGGGCCTCGTGAAGATCGTCGGGGAGACCAAGTACGGGGAGCTCCTCGGCGGGCACATCGTGGGGAGCCGCGCCACCGAGCTGATCCAGGAGCTCGTCAACGTCCGCGCCCTCGAGGGCGGCTTCGCGGAGGTCGCCCGGATCGTCCACGGCCACCCCACCCTCTCCGAGGCCGTCATGGAGGCCGCCCGCGCCGCCGACGGCTGGCTCATCCACGGCTGAGGGCGAGCCCCCGCGCGCCGCGATGGTGTCTCGCCCGGATGACCCCCCGGAGGCGACCCACCCCCCGGCCCCACCCGACGCGGCCTTCTACTTCGACCTCGCCAGCCCGGAGGCGTACCTGGTGGCGGAGCGGATCCTGCGGGTGCTCCCGTGCGCGGCGGAGTGGCAGCCGGTGCTCGCCCGGGAGCTCCCGGGCACGCCGGGCGGCGGGACGGACGCGGCCCCCGAGGACGAGGCGGCCTTCCGCGAGCGAATCGAGCGTCGAGCGCACGAGGAGGGACTTCAGCCGCTGCGCCGGCCCGCGGACTTCCCGTTCGACAGCGAACGGGCGATGCTGGTGGCCACCTACGCGAAGTCCATCGGCCGCACGGTGCCCTTTGCTCAGGCGGCCTTCCGTCAGGCGTTCGCGGGCGGCCACAGCCTTGCGCGGATGGACAACGTGCTGATCGCCGCCGCCGCCTGCGAGATGCACCCCAAGGCCGTGCTCAAGAGCGCCGAGCTGTCCCGCACTCGTGAGCAGCTGCGCGCCTCCACGGCCGCGGCCGCACGGGCGGGGGTCACCGACGTCCCTGCGATCCGGATCGGCGCGCGGGTCTTCCACGGAGAGGGCGCCCCGGAGGCGGCCGCGGCCTACGCGGGCGAGCTGATGGGCGTGGCGCGGTGAGGGCGAACCGGGCCTACCGGCTGATCGTGCGGCGCGCGGGGTGGGCGCCGGCGCTGCTGGCGGACCCGGGGCGGGTGGACCACGTCGAGGTGGTGGATGTGGAGAGCGGCGAGGTGGTGCTCTTCTGGGACTGCTCCCCGCAGGTGGCGGCGCGACGGACGCGGGCGCTGCGGGCGGACCTGGCGGCCTTGCAGGCGGAGGAATTCATCGATCGCTGGAGTACCGTGGAAGGCTAGTGGAGCATTTACCGCCAACGGGCGCCCCCCCGGGCGCCCCCTCGCTGCCCGACCGGGAGACGGCGCACGAGTGGCTGTCGCGGATGACCCTGATCCGGCGCTTCGAGGAGCGGGCGGGGGAGATGTACGCGCGGGCGAAGGTCGGGGGCTTCCTGCACCTCTCGATCGGGGAGGAGGCGAGCATTGTGGGGAGCGTGCGGGCGCTGCGGGAGACCGACTACCTGATCTCCACCTACCGCTCCCACGGGCACGCGCTCGTGCGGGGGACGCCGCCGGGAAATGTGATGGCGGAGCTCTTCGGGCGCGTCGACGGGTGCTCCGGCGGGCGGGGGGGCTCGATGCACATGTTCGACGCGGGGCGGCGCTTCATGGGGGGCTACGGGATAGTCGGGGGGAACCTCCCGATCGCGGCGGGGATCGCGCTGGCGAGCGACTACCTGAACCGGGACGAGGTGACGCTGTGCGTCTTCGGCGACGGGGCCTCCAACCAGGGGACCTTCGGGGAGACGCTGAACCTGGCGGCGCTGTGGCGGCTGCCGGTGGTGTTCATGGTGACGAACAACCAGTTCGGGATGGGGACCGCGCTGGGGCGCCACTCGGCGGTGACGGACCTGCAGCGCAAGGGTGAGAGCCTCGGGGTGCCGGGGACGCGGTGCGACGGGATGGACGTCCTGGACACCCACGCGGTCGTGAGCGAGGCGGTGCGACGGGTGCGCGAGGAGCGCCGCCCGCTGCTCGTGGAGGCGGTGACGTACCGCTTCCGGGGGCACTCGATGGCGGACCCGGAGGACTACCGCAGCAAGGAGGAGGTCGCGCGCTGGCGCGAGCGCGACCCGATCCCGGCGTTTGGGGATCGACTCGAACGCGAGGGGGTGCTGAGCGCACAGGAGCGGGCGGAGATCGATGCGCGGGTCGCGCGGGAGATCGAGGAGGCGGTGGGGTTCGCGGAGGCCTCGCCGTTCCCGGCGCCGGAGTCGCTCTACGACGACGTGTACGTCCTGGGGGAGCAGGTCCGGGGCTCGTACTCGCTTAGGACGACCCGCCCGGACCCCGAGGCGCCGCCGGCCCAGGCCGAGTCCCCGCCGCCAGAGGCAAATGGAGATCTCGCCCAGCGGATGACGAGCGCCCTGCACCGCGGGGAGGACGGCTGATGGCGAGCGTGCGCTACCGGGAGGCGTTGAACGAGGCCCTGCGGGAGGAGATGCGCCGGGACGAGCGGGTGGTGCTGATGGGCGAGGACATCGGGGTCTTTGGGGGGGCGTTCAGGGTGACGGCGGGCCTCTTGGAGGAGTTCGGGGAGCGCCGGGTGCGGGACACGCCGATCTCGGAGAACACGATCGTGGGGGTGGGCGTGGGGGCGGCGATGGTGGGGCTGCGCCCGGTGGTGGAGCTGATGACGATCAACTTCTCCCTGCTCGCGTTCGACCAGATCGTGAACCACGCGGCGCACATCCACTACATGTTCGCGGGGCAGGTCCGGGTGCCGCTGGTGGTGCGGATGCCCCAGGGGGCGGGCCACCAGCTGGGCCCCACGCACTCGCACTGTCTGGAGGCGCTCTTCATGCACGTCCCGGGCCTCCTGGTCGCGGTGCCCTCGACGGCTGCGGACGCGAAGGGATTACTCAAGGCGGCGATTCGCGATGACAACCCCGTGATCTTCATCGAGCACGAGTCACTTTACGGTGAGCGCGGGGAGGTACCCGACACCGAGGACCACGTCGTCGACTTCGGGCGGGCCTGCGTGCGCCGCGAGGGCAGCGACCTAACGATCGTGGGGATCTCGCGGATGGCGCGCACTGCCGAGCGCGCTG
>DASZFE010000084.1:0-3832 GCA_035940155.1 Solirubrobacteraceae bacterium
CACGTACAGCGCGTTCACGTGGCGCCCAAACGCCCCCGGGTAGCCCCGCGCCATCGTCCACGCCACCTGGAACCCCGTCCACGCCTCCAGCACCCGGCCCGTCTCATCGGAGACGTAGACCTGCGCGAGCTCCCTCCCCCCGCGCGAGAACCAGCTCACCTGCCACCGCCCCGGACCCTTCAGATACGCCGCCCCGTAGGAGCCCCGGTTCTTCGCCTCCACCGCCCGCACCTCCGCGAGCGCCCCCGCCGTCGCGATCACCCCGTCCGCCGAGAGCCGCCGGCCCGGGTAGGGCAGGTTGGAGTTCGCCACCGGGATCGGCGCGTTCGGGTCCACCTGGGTCGCCGGCCGCGTGAGCGGGGCGCCGAGGGGGCCGAGCGCTCTCGTGCCCGCCTGCGTCGAGTGGCCCAGGACGCCCCCGAAGACGAGCGCCGCCGCGAGCACCGGGATCGGCGTCCCCATCACCCCGCGAGCCCGAAGTGCCGCTCGATCATCCCGGCCACGTCCCGGATCGCCCACTGCCCGGGCTCCCCGTCCGGGAGCGGCGGCGGTCCGTCCTCCAACCCCGCCCCACAGACCAACAGCGGCGCGAGCGAGTCCTCGGTCTGGAGGGACCCGTGGCTCCCGCCACCCACGTGCGCCTGACCGCCCCAGTCCGCGAGCTCGTACCCCGGGGCCGCCGAGAGGAGGACCTCGCCCGAGCTCGGGCACGTCAGCGCCGACCAGGCCCGCGCGAGCGCATCGGGGTGGCCGGGCGTGAGCAGGCGGCCGTCCTGAACGCTCCCCTCGAGCACCCCGAGCTCGCCCTGCACGCTCCAGCTCTTCCCGCGCCCGTCCGAGAGCTCGCCCCCGGGCGCAAAGCGCAGCTCGCCCACGTCCGGCCGCGCGATCGCTCCCTCCAGGGCGACCCCGTGGGAGTCCCGCTCGAGCCACATCACCAGCTCGACCCCGTCGAGCTGCAGGACCCGCCGGACCACTTCCGAGCGCAGGGCCCCCCGGCGGGCCTCGGCGAGGACGTAGACCATCCCGGCCCGCTGGGAGGGACAGACCGCGATCCGCGGCTCCACCCGGCCACGGCCCCCCTCCGGGCGGCCTCCCCGGACCCCCCCGGGGCCGAGCAGGCCGAGGTCGGCGAGAGCGTCCTGCAGGACGAGCGCCTCGCGCACCGGCGCCTGGGAGTGGTCGGCCATCACGATCACCGCGTGCTCGGCCAGGAACGCCTCCACGCCTCCCGCGGGCGCCATCACGCGCGCGAGCTGCTCGTCGGCCTTCGCGATCGACTGCACCTGCGCCTCCGGGCCGTGCTTGTGGGAGTGCCAGTCGTTGTCCGGGAGCGAGAGCAGGAGGAAGTCGAAGAGGTCGTTCTCCACCAGATACGCGCCGACGCAGCCCGCATGACGATCGCGCACCCCGGGCATCCCGAGCGTCGAGCTGCAGCCCGTGCGGCGGCTCGCGAAGATGTCCGCGTAGAAGAGCTCCCGCGGGCCCAGCACCGGATGGCGCATCAGCGTCGAGGCCAGCCGCGTCAGGGCGCTGTCGCGCCGGGGCTCGTGGCGGTGGCGCCCGCGGTACATCAGGTAGGTCGTCCCCGCCGTCCGCACCCCCGCGTCGTCGAGGGTCTCGAAGATCGTCCGCGGCTCCCGCGCGAGGTGCGCGCGGTTCATGTTGTAGACCGTGTCCACCAGCTGCCGGGGGATCCCGAAGCGCTGCGCCGCCCGGAAGCTCGAGCCGTACTCCACGTAGCGCCCCTCCTCGCGGTGAAACCAGTTCATCGCCGGTATCCGGTGGCGATCCTGACCCGCCCCCGTCACGATCGAGGCCGCGCAGACCGGCGTCACGGATGGAAACGCCGCCACGCACTCTGGGAAGTAGCGCCCCTCGCTCATCAGCCGCCCGAGCACCGGCGCCGCGCCCTCCGCGACCGCCCGCTCGAGCATCGCCGGCGCCATCGCGTCGATCACGCAGAGGACGAGCTTCGACGGGGGCTTCGACGGGGGGGACACTCTGCGGTGCAGTCTCGCCGATCGGCCCTCAGCGGCGCAGAATCCGCAGCCCCGCGTGCTTCTCCCCCGCGCGCCGCCGCGCCGCCAGGGCCATCCACAGGAAGAGCCCGAGCGCGAGGTAGCCGAGCGGGTGCAGAAGCGCCACGAGCGCCGTCAGCACGAGCGCGGCGCCGTCGAGATAGAGCGTCAGCGCTTCCCGGGCCGTCCTGTCGGGCAGGCGCGAGCGGGCGCCCGTGAGGATCGGCCGCGCGACCCCCTGTGCGAGGAGCGCCGCCGCGGCGCCGCCGTGGATTCCCGGCCACCAAGCCTCGCCGTGCGCCGCGAGGGTCCCCGCGAAGAGGAGCGCGCCCACGCCGACCGCGATCCCCGCGAGCGACGCCCCCACCGGCCCCGCCTCCAGCCGCTCGACTCCGATTCGGAACTGCAGGAGGTAGGCCAGGAGGAGCATCGCCGCGACCGCCAAGAGCCACCATGAGGACTGCAGGAAGTCGAAGGCCCCGTGGGCGAAGCTCACCCCGAGGACCCCCCAGGAGGCCAGCGCCCCGGCGAGGAGCGCGGGCAGGAAGGGGCGCAGACCCGCCGCGAGCGCAAGGCCGAGGCCGAGGCCGATGTAGAAGGCGAGGTTGTTCATCCGGGCTCTCCGCTTGGGCTCCTTGCTGCAACGGCAGAGGACAGGTGCGCTACCGTGCGAGGCGCCATGACGATAGAGGATGGAGACCCACCCACCCACGGGGCCCGTCCCACCGCACACGACCTCGAGCGCTACGAGCGGCTCTTTGCCCGGCGCACGCGCGGAATGCGCTCCTCGGCGATGCGCGAGATGATGGCTCTGACCGAACGCCCCGACGTGATCTCACTCGCGGGCGGCCTCCCGGACACCTCGACCTTCCCCTCCGAGGTCTACGCGCAGCTCATGGCGCGCGTCGCCGCGGAGTCCACCGCCCGCGCGCTCCAGTACGGCCCCACCGAAGGGATGGCCGTGACGGTCGAGTGCATCCTCGAGGTCATGGCCGCGGAGGGCACCCTCGTGGACCCCGAGGACGTGATCGTCACCACCGGGGGTCAGCAGGTGATCGACCTCGTCTGCAAGACCCTGATCGACCCGGGGGACGTGATCGTCGCCGAGGCCCCCACCTACCCCGGGGCCGTCCCCACCTTCAGCGCCTACCAGGCCGAGGTCGTACAGATCGAGATGGACGAGGAGGGGATGCCGATCGACGAGCTCGAAGCGGTCCTCGACCGCCTGCAAGCGCAGGGGCGCCGACCAAAGTTCATCTACACGATCCCCAACTTCCACAACCCCGGCGGGGTCACCATGTCGCTCGCGCGGCGGCGGCGGCTCGTGCAGATCGCGCGCGAACGGGAGCTGCTGGTGCTCGAGGACAACCCCTACGGGCTCCTGCGCTACGAGGGCGAGGAGCTCCCGACGCTCTACTCCCTCGACGCCGCCCAGGCGGGGCGGGGCGGGCCCTCGGACTTCGTGATCTACCTCGGGACCTTCTCCAAGATCCTCTCCCCCGGGGTCCGCCTGGGCTGGGCCGTCGCGCCGAGGCCCGTCCTCGAGAAGCTCAACCTCGGCAAGCAGGGCGCGGACCTCTGCTCCTCGCCCGTCACCCAGCTCTTCGTCGCGGCCTACTTCAAGAATCGCGACTGGCGCGTCTACCTCGACCAGCTCAAGGACCTCTACCGGGGCCGCCGCGACACGATGCACGGGGCGCTCGAGAAGCACTTCGGCGGGCAGGCCCGCTGGACGCGCCCCCAGGGCGGGATGTTCGTCTGGGTGACCCTCCCGGACGGGATCGACACGACCGACCTCCTCGCCCAGAGCG
>DASZFE010000085.1:0-3740 GCA_035940155.1 Solirubrobacteraceae bacterium
CGTTCAGCGCGGGCGTGCCGATCTTGTGTTGCGCGCGGCGCTTGGAGGTGCGGCTGTGGGACTGCTTCTGCTTGGGGACCGCCATGCGCGGGAGGGTATCAGGGCGGGCTCGGCGGAAGGGCGAGCTCAGTCGAGCTTCAGCTCCCCGAGCTTCGCCCACCTCGGATCGACGGCGCGCTCGTGGTGGTGGTCGGCGCCGGCCTCGTTCAGGTCCACGGCGCACTCCGGGCAGAGCCCCGCGCAGTCCTCGCGGCAGAGGACCCGCGTGGGGACCGCGAGCGCGAAGGCGTCGTGGGCCCAGCCCGCGAGGTCGAGGACCTCGTCGCGGACGTAGGGGCTGGAGAGCTCCTCCCCCCCGCCCGGCCGCTCGACCTCGCGCGTATCGATCTCGATCTCCATGCGCGCCTCCTTCAGGCAGCGCATGCACGGACCGAGGAGCGTTGCCGCGAAGCGCAGCCGCAGCGCGTAGCCGTTGCCGGTCATCCGCGAGACGTCCAGCGTCACCGGGACGCGCTCGGGGTCCGACACGTAGCGCTCGCCCCCGAGCTCGAGCGCGCCGAGCGGGACGGCGAGCTCCAGGCGCCGCCCCTCCCCGCTGCTCAGGCGCAACCCCGCGAGGTCGAAGTCGTGGGTCGCCGCGGACATGCGCTCAGGCTAGCGAGCGGGATCGCGGCCCGGGAGGGCGAGGGGAGCCGGGGGCTGGGAGCCGGGGCCCTCAGCCGAGCTCGCGCTTGAGGACCTTCCCGGTCGAGTTGCGGGGGAGCTCGGGGAGGAAGACGACCTCGCGGGGGACCTTGTAGCGGGCGAGGTTCTCTTTGACGTAGACCTTGATCTCCTCCGCGCTCAGCTCCGAGCCGTTGCGGGCCACCACGAAGGCCTTCAGGCGCTGGCCGAACTCGACGTCTTCGACGCCGATCACCGCGGCCTCTTCGATCTCCTGGTGGTCGGCGAGGAGGTCCTCGACCTCGCGCGGAAAGACGTTCTCGCCGCCGGAGACGATCATCTCGTCATCGCGCCCGTCCACGAAGAGGCGACCCTCGGCATCGAAGCGACCGACATCGCCGGTGCTCATGAGCCCGCCGACGATCTCCTTGTTGCCCCCGCCGGTATAGCCTTCGAACATCATCTCGTTGGCGACGAAGATCCGCCCGCCCTCGCCCTTGGGGACCTCGCGGCCGTGCTCGTCGAGGATCTTCACGACCGTCCCCAGCGGCGGTCGCCCGGCGGTGCCGGGGGCCGCGCGGAGGTCCTCGGGAGTCGCGATCGTCGCCCACGCGACCTCCGTGGAGCCGTAGAGGTTGTAGAGGACGTCCCCGAAGACGTCCATCACGCGCGTGGCGAGCTCCCCCGGGAGCGCCGAGCCCGAGGCGGCGATGATCTTCAGGCAGTGCACGTCCTGCGCGGCGATCGCCTCGGGGGGGAGCTCGAGGATGCGCTGGAGCATCACCGGCACCACCGCGAGCGCCGAGGCCCGGTGCTGGGCGACCGCGTGCAGGGTGTCCTGCGGGTCGAACTTCCGCCGCAACACAAGCGTCGAGGAGAGCGGAAGCGCGAAGGTGAAGTGCGCGAAGCCCCACGAGTGGAACATCGGCGCCGCGATCATCGTCGTCTCGCGCGCCTTCAGGGGGATCTTCGAGAACATCGCCGCCGCGGGCTCCATCGAGTCGGGCTGCTTGCGCGCGGCCCCCTTCGGCGTGCCGGTCGTCCCGGAGGTGAGGATCACCACGCGCCCGCTCTCCTGCGGGGGGCTCAGGTCGGCGTCGCTTTCGCGCGCGATCAGATCCTCCAGGAGGGGGTCCTTCGCGCCGACGTCCGGATCGCACCACGCGACGAAGCGCTCGAGGCCCTCGCCGCCCTCGCGGACGAGCTCGGTGAACTCCTCGTCGTAGATCAGCGCCGTCGGCGCCTCGCGCGCGAGGACGTCCGCGATCTGCGGACCCGCGAAGGCCGTGTTCAGATAGAGCGCGCTCGCACCGAGCTTCGAGCACGCGACCGTCGCCTCGACGAAGCCCCGGTGGTTGCGGCACATGATCGCCACGCCGCTCTGTTCGCGCACCCCCGCCGCGACGAGCGCCCGCGCGAGGGCGTTCGTGCGCCGATGGACCTCCGCAAAGGTCAGCGCCCCGCGCTCGTCGACGACCGCCAGGCGCTGCGGATAGCGGATCGCCGAGGCCGTGTAGGCCGCCGCCGGGGTCGGTCCCCAGCGGCGCAGCGCCACGATCGAGCGGACCGCCCTGTCCGGACGGGTCGGCGCAACCATGCCCGTGCCGAGCAGCGCGCGCGCGACTTCCAGACGGTGCAGAACGGGGTTCACGCGCTGGACCTTACTTCAAAGAACTTCGCTCTACACGGCGCGTAAGCGGGTGTCTCTATCCGACTTCCGCGGGCTCGTCCTTGCCCTGCAGTCGCTCGCGGCCCCGCTGGACCGCGGCGATGAACTTCGAGAGGTTCACCTCGAGCGTGTTCAGGATCTCGTCCGCGTAGTCCTCCGCGCCGAGCCGAATCTCGCGCTCGCGCGCGCGGGCGTCCTCGACGATGTCCTCGGCCTCGCGCGTGGCCTGCTTGGTGACCTCCTCCTCGCCCACGAGCTGCTCCTGGCGCTCACGCGCCTCCTTGACGATCCGCTCCGCCTCGCGCTTGGCCTCCGCGAGCATCTCCTGGCGCTCCTTGACGATCCACCGCGCCTGCTTGATCTCCTCGGGGATCGTCGCGCGCATCTGGTCGAGGATGTCGTAGATCTCCTCCTTGTCGACCCGCACCTGATCGGTCAGGGGGACGGGCTTGGCGTTGTGCACCAAGTCGTCGAGCTTGTCTATCAGTACCAGGACGTCCATTTAAACCCCAAGTCTCGCATCAAATTCGTCAGCGCCTCAACTCTTCCTGCAACCGTCGCGCGACCTCCTCCGGAACGAGGTCGTCGATCCGGCCCCCGAAAGTCGCGAGCTCCTTCACTCCGCTGGAGGAGAGGAAGCTGTAGCTCGGGCTCGACATCAGGTAGACCGACTCGATCTCGGGGTCCTGCCGGCGGTTGAGCTGGTGCATCTCGAGCTCGTACTCGAAGTCCGAGATCGCCCGCAGGCCCTTCACGATCGCCTTCGCCCCGACGCTCCGCGCGAACTCGACGACGAGGTTGCTGAAGGGCGCGACCCGCACCCCCGGCAGATCCGCGGTCGCGCGCTCGATGAAGCCCACGCGCTCCTCGATTCCGAAGAGCGTCCCCGCCTTGCGCACCGAGCGGTTCACGACCGCCACGACGACCTCCTCGTAGAGCGCCGCCGAGCGGCGGATCACGTCGAGGTGGCCGTTGGTCACAGGGTCGTACGAGCCTGGGCAGACCGCCGTTGATCCTTTTAGGTTCATGGGTTCCGATGGATTCTGATCGAAGTGTCGCCGTAACGCCGCTCACGTTCAACCTCGAGCGGCAGGTCGAGCATCGAGCGTCGATCGCTCTCCACGACCACGCGCCCCCCGAGGGCGAGCAGCGGCGGCAGATCCACCGCGAGCTCCCGCTCCCACTCCCGCGCGTCTCCGTACGGAGGATCGATGAAGATGAGATCGTACTTATCGCCACGATCCCGCGCCGTGCGCAGCAGCACGCGCGCCTCGCCGCGGTGGATCTCCGCCCCCGGCGGGGTGAGGCCGAGGTCCTCCAGGTTTCTCTCCAGCACCCCCAGCGCGGCCGCGTCGCGCTCGACGAACAGCGCCCGCTGCGCCCCACGTGAGAGCGCCTCGATGCCCAG
>DASZFE010000086.1:0-3092 GCA_035940155.1 Solirubrobacteraceae bacterium
ATGTCCTTGACGCCCCCGAGGTTCGCGCGGAGCTTGGCGAGATCGGCCTGGGCGGCCATCCGCTCGCGGGTGGGCAGGAGCGCGAGCTGGCCCTCGCTCTCGTAGCGTTCGAGGTCGTGCAGGCGCCGGGTGCGCTGGCTGATGGTCTGGAAGTTCGTCAACAGACCCCCGAGCCAGCGGTTGTTGACGTAGGGCATCCCGGCGCTCTCCGCGACCTCCTTGATGGTGTCGCGGGCCTGCTTCTTGGTTCCGACGAACAGGACGATCCCGCCGCGGTGGGCGAGGGCGCTCGCGAACTGCCGGGCCTGGTCGAGAAGTGTCTCCGTCTTGAGGAGATCGATGATGTAGATCCCGCCGCGCTCGCCATGGATGAAGCGGCGCATCTTCGGATTCCAGCGGCGCGTCTGGTGGCCGAAGTGGACGCCGGCCTCCAGGAGCTCCGAAAGTGATACCTGAGCCACGATGTTCTCCCTTGTGTCGCTGCTGTTCGGTTGTCTGCGCCGGTGCGTCGCGGGACTCGAAGTGAGCGGGCGTGGCGTGTGCCGTGACCCGCGTTCCTCCGAGCAGGGCCGCGATCCGCGTCCGTACGCCTCGAGGTTGGACTGAAGCGCTCAGGATACTGATTCTGATTCCACCTGCCGCAAGACCGCGGCGAGATCCTCGGGGAGGGGCGAGTCGATCTCGATGCGCTCGTGCGTTACCGGGTGCGCGAAGGAGAGGCGGGTGGCGTGGAGGAACTGGCGCTCCAGGCCGAGGAGCCCGGCGGTTCCGTACTCGGGGTCCCCGCAGACGGGATGCCCGATCGCCTGGAGGTGGACGCGGATCTGGTGGGTGCGCCCGGTCTCCAGACGGAGGCGCAGGAGGGTGTATCCGCGCAGGGCGCGCTCGAGGACGAAGTGGGTGCGGGCCTCCCGGGGGTGCTCACCCCCGACGGTCTTGCGAGTGCGCTCGCGGGGGTCGCGCCCGATGGGGGCGTCGATCGTGCCGGTGCGGGCGGGCGGGCGGCCCTCGACGAGGGCGAGGTACTCACGCTGCACCTCCCGGGCGGCGATCGCGGCCTGGAGGCGCTCGTGGACCTCGGGGGAGCGGGCGACGAGGATGAGGCCGGAGGTGTCGCGGTCGAGACGGTGGACGATCCCGGCGCGCTCGGGGTCCTCCCCGCCGGCGGCGAGGGGGGCGAGGAGCTGGGAGAGGGTCCCCTCGCGGTGGCCCCGGGCGGGGTGGACGACGAGTCCGGCGGGCTTCTCCACGACGAGGAGGTGCTCGTCCTGGTGGGCGATCCTGAAGGGAGGAGGCTCGCTCACGGGGCGCGCTCGCCTCGCTCGGGCAGGGCGCCCTCCTCCGGCGGGGCTCCCCCATGCGGGCGGGCCGCCCCCTCCCGCCGGGTCTCCTCGTGGAGGAGGAAGAGGAGGAGGACGCCGAGGGTGATGGCGAGGTCGGCGAGGTTGAAGGGGGGCCAGCCGAGGGGGAGCTTCAGGAAGTCCGTGACGGAGCCGGCGCGCAGGCGATCGAGGATGTTGCCGAGGGCGCCCCCGAGGAGCATTCCGACGGGGAGCCAGAGGAGGGGCCGGTGGGCGTGGCGGACGAAGTAGAGGAGGAGGGCGGCGAGGGCGAGGGCGATGAGGATCGTCACGGCGAGCTCGTGGCCCGGGATGAAGCCGAAGGCGACGCCGTGGTTGCGTGTGTGGACGAGCTGGATCCCCGGGAGGAGGCGACGGGTTTCGCCGGGAAGGATGGAGTGCTCGACGAGGCGCTTGGTGAGCTGGTCGAGGAGGAGGACGGCGAGGGCGACGAGCGCCGCTAGCGCCCAGGGGAGGGCGCGCGGGGAGAGCGCGCGGCGGAGGGGTGGGCGCTTGGCCGGGGCCACGTCCGTGGAGCCTCGCACGGGGCCCTCAGCCGTGGAGGAGGCCCTGGACGAGGATGCTGTTGAGGAGCCCGAGGGCGAGGATCGCGACCATCGGGCTCAGGTCGAGCGGGCCGAACTGCGGGATCACGCGCCGGAAGAGCCGCAGGCAGGGTTCGCAGACGTCGCGGAGGAACCCCATGAGGAGGTCCAGGGCGCGTGAGTAGGGCGGGCGCAGGCCGACGGAGAAGAGGAGCTGCAGGACGATGTAGAGGAAGATGAGGACGATGTAGACGGTGATGAGCGTGGAGAGGTAGTCGGCTATCTGCGTCCGCGCGGTCCCGGGCACGAGGTCCACGAGCGCGAGGTCCACGGCGCTCACTCTCCGAGGACGGCGTCGAGGGCGTCGCTGAAGGCGGCGCGGATGGCGTGGCGCTCCAGGGCGTCGAGCCCCCGCGCCGTGAGCCCCCCCGGGGAGCTGACCTCGCGGCGGACGGCGAGGGTGTCGTAGGAGCGGGCGCGCAGGAGCTCGGCGGTCCCGGCGATGGTCTGGGTGACGAGCTCGGCGCCCTGGGCGGCGGGGAGGCCGCGGCGAACGCCCGCGTCGATCTGGGCCTCGGCGACGAGGGCGACGTAGGCGGGGCCGCAGGACATGAGCCCCATAGCGACGTCGAGGAGGGACTCATTCAGGACGATGAGCGTGCCGAGCTCGGCGAAGAGGTCGTGCACTCGCGCGTCGAGCGCGAGGTCCTGTCCAGGACCCTCGACGACGCTCGCGCCACCCGCGCCGCCGACATCTGCGGCCTGGACGAGCGCGCCCGCGCGGACTTCGACGGGGAGGGAGGGCATGAAGCGGTAGACGGGCCGATCGGGGTAGGCCGCCCTGAGCTCCGCGAGAGTGGTCGCGGCGAGGATCGAGGCGACGGCCTTCGCCTCCGGGGCGATCTCCCGGGCGACCTCCTCGAGCTGGGCGGGCTTGTGGCAGAGCACGACCAGATCGGCCCGCTCGGCGACCTCGACGTTGCTCTGAAGGGCCTCCCCGCCGAGCTCCTGCGCGAGCGCCCGGGCACGCTCGGCGACGGGGTCGAAACAGAGCACCGGCCGCCCCCACCCACGCGCAAGCGCCCGGGCCATGTTCCCTGCACCGATCAGACCGATCTGCATTGCGCGCCTAGGCTACTACCGAGCACCGTGGTTTCCGGGTCTGAGGCGAGAGATTCAAGCATCGCAAGGACGCAGTGAGCGTGGC
>DASZFE010000087.1:0-3297 GCA_035940155.1 Solirubrobacteraceae bacterium
TGGATCGTCAGCGAGCGCGCCGTGCGCGAGAGATCGTCGACGGTCTCGGTGAGCGCGCGGAGGATGATCGCCGCGAGGTAGCCCCCGTGGGGCCCGCGGCCCGCGCGCCAGTCGGGCGAGATGTCCGTCTCGAAGAGCGCCTCGTGGGGAACTGGGGGCGAGGGGACGGGGGCCGCGCCCGCGTCGGGGGGGCTCGTGCCCAGGAGACCCGCGAGGGCGGCGCCGGCGTCGGGGGCGCCCGTGCCGGGGGGCTCCAACCGCCGGACGGCGGTGTCGCGATCGAAGACGGTGTCCATCAGCCGCGGACGAGTCGCTTGTAGGTGATCCGGTGGGGACGGTCCGCGGCGGGGCCGAGGCGGGCGCGGCGATGCTCCTCGTAGGCCTCGAAGTTGCCCTCGAAGAAGACGACCTCCGAATCGCCCTCGAAAGCGAGGACGTGCGTGGCGACGCGGTCGAGAAACCAGCGGTCGTGGGAGATGATCATGGCGCAGCCGGGGAAGTCCAGGAGGGCCTGCTCCAGGGCGCGGAGGGTGTCGACGTCGAGGTCGTTCGTGGGCTCGTCGAGGAGCAGGAGGTTGCCCCCGGCGCGCAGGAGCTTGGCGAGGTGGACGCGGTTGCGCTCGCCGCCGGAGAGCATGTCGATCCGCTTCTGCTGGTCGGCGCCCTTGAAGTTGAAGCCCGCGGTGTACTGGCGGGAATTGAGGACGCGCTCGCCGACGGTGAGCTGGTCGAGGCCGTCGGAGATCTCCTCCCAGACGGTCCTCGAGGGATCGAGGGCGTCGCGGGACTGGTCGACGTAGGCGAGCTCGACGGTCTCGCCGAGCTCCAGGGCGCCACCGTCTGGGGACTCCTCGCCGGTGATGATCCGAAAGAGGGTCGTCTTGCCGGCGCCGTTGGGGCCGATCACGCCGACAATCCCGGCGCGGGGGAGGTCGAAGGTGAGATCTTCGAAGAGGAGCCGGTCGCCGCATTGTCCCGGGAGGGGGAAGCCCTTACGCAGGCCCTCGGCGCGCAGGACGAGCTCCCCGAGACGGGGGCCGGGAGGGATGTGGATCTGGACCTCCTCGAGCTTCGCCTCGCTTCGCTCGCGCTCCGTCGCCGCCGCGACGAGCTCCTCGTAGTGGGCGAGGCGGGCCTTTGACTTCGTGCGCCGCCCCTTCGGGTTCGTGCGGACCCATTCGAGCTCGGCGGCGATCGTGCGCTGGCGGGCCTTCTCGCCGCGCTCCTCCTGCTCCAGGCGGGCCTGCTTCTGCTCGAGCCAGCTTGAGTAGTTGCCCTCGTAGGGGATGCCCTTGCCGCGGTCGAGCTCGAGGATCCAGCCGGCGACGTTGTCGAGGAAGTAGCGGTCGTGGGTAACCGCGACGATCGTCCCGGCGTACTCGGCGAGGTGACGCTCGAGCCAATCGACGGACTCGGCGTCGAGGTGGTTGGTGGGCTCGTCGAGCAGGAGCAGGTCGGGGGAGCTCAGGAGCAGTCGGCAGAGCGCGACGCGCCGGCGCTCGCCCCCGGAGAGCCTCGATACGTCGGCGTCGGGCGGGGGCAGGCGCAAGGCGTCCATGGCGTAGTCGAGCTTCGTGTCGAGGTTCCAGGCGTCCGCGGCTTCGATCTTCCCCTGGACGCTTGCGAACTCCTCGGCGTTCTCCTCGGAGTAGTCCGCGGCGAGCTCGTTGAAGCGGTCAAGTAGCGCCTTGACCTCGGCGACGCCCTCCTCGACGTTCCCGCGGACGTCCTTGGACTCGTCGAGCCCGGGCTCCTGCTCGAGCAGGCCGACGGTCGCGTTCGGGGCGAGGGCGGCGGTCCCGCGGTACTCCTCATCCAGGCCGGCCATGATCCGCAGCAGGGTGGACTTGCCGGCGCCGTTGTAGCCGAGGACGCCGATCTTCGCGCCCGGATAGAAGGCGAGGGTGACCTCGCTGAGGACGGTCTTGTCGGGTGCGTGCACCTTGGAGAGGCGGTGCATCGTGAAGATGTACTGGGCGGACACTTGCACTGGAGGATATGCGGTCGCTAACTTGGTCGATGTATGCCCACGGCCGTGCTTGACATTGAGCAGCACATTCTCCTGCTGGAGCTCGAGCCCCCCTTCGACAAGCGGGACGTCCAGCTCGCGCGTCGACGGATGGCCAAGCGCTGGCATCCGGACATCGCGCCCGCCGGGAGACAGTTCGAGCACGAGCGCCATCTGAAGGCGATCAACGAGGCCGCGGACCAGCTGGAGGCGCTCGCGGAGGGTTCCCGCGGGGGACGGGTCTCGCGCAACGCCGTGAAGGTCAGCGCGGCCGCGGCGCGCCAGGCGCGCGAGGAGGCGGGGCGGCGGGCGTATGAGGCCGAGCAGCGCGCCCGTGCGCACGCGGCCGAGCGCGCGCAGCACGACCCCTTCGCGAGCCGCGTCCCGGACCACTCGGTCGTGCACCGCTACGCGCGCTGCCTCTCCTACCCGGAGTGGGGCGTGGGGACGGTCGCGGGGATCTACTTCACGGGCGACCCGACGGGGATGGAGGACGTGCAGCAGTGGGCGCGGGTGCGCTTCAGCCACGGCATCCGCACGGTGCCCGCGGGGAGCATGCGCTTCGTGGACTTCTCCAAGCCCGACCCCGCGGAGGAGCGGGTGGAGCGGTTCATGCTCGCGGCGCAGCGCGCGATGACCGAGGGCGACTACGCCCTCGCGGCCCAGCGGCTCGTGTACGCGCGCGACGCGGAGCCCGAGAACGTCGCGGTCCTGCGGCTGATGACGCTAGCGTTCTGGCGGGCCGGGAACCTCGACGCGGCGGCGCGCTCGGCGCGGGACTGGGCACGGGTCGACGGCGCGCGCCCCGCACCCCACCGGACGGCCTCGCGGATCTACGAGGACATCGGCGCGGTCGACCTCGCCGAGGAAGCCGCGCGGCGCGCGGCCGAGTACGGCCCGACGGACGCGGGGGCCTGGGAGCGCCTGGGACGCCTGCGCCTGCGCCTGCTGGACCGCGAGGGCGCCATCCAGGCGCTCGAGCGCGCGCTGAAGCTCGGGGCGGAGGTCGATGACCTGCGCGTCCAGGCGCTCGCGATCGTGCCGCAGGCCGTGCCGGCGGTGTAAGTCTGCGCGAGGGCCCCGGTTCGCACCGAGCGCGCCCCGTCGGGCGGGCCTACGCGAGGATGTTCACGGCGCGCGAGACGATCAGGCCGATCGTGACGAGGGAGACGATCGACTGGACGCCCATGATGCTCTTCGCGGTGGGCGTCATGGGCATGGTGTCGGTCGGGGAGAAGGCGGCGGCGTTGGTGAGGGAGACGTAGAGGTAGTCGATGAACTGCGGGCGC
>DASZFE010000088.1:0-8279 GCA_035940155.1 Solirubrobacteraceae bacterium
GGCGCAGCGAGAGGTCCGTGCGCGCGGGCGCCTCCGGGGCGTCGCGCGCGCCGTCATCCGAGGCTCCGTGGCCGGGCGCATCGTGCCCCGGCACGCCGTACTCCCGCGCGGCCCTCCGTTCCTGGGCCTCCAAGGCGAAGGCCGCGGGGACGACGACGAGCGAGACGAGCGGCGCGGCCGCGATCCCGAGCGCGACGGCGCTCTGGCCGCTGGAGATTCCCAGGGCGACGGCGAGGGCGAAGCACAGGCGCGAGAGGGCCTCCATCAGGACGAGCGCGCCGAAGAGGGCGAAGTGCTCGTGCCCCGCGAGCCAGCCGCGCGCGAAGTAGCTCGCGCCGTAGGCGAGCGTGCCCACGACGAGGACCCAGTAGAGGGCTTCGTAGCCGTCGAAGAGCGCTTTGACGATCTCTTCGCGCAGGGCCAGGGCGGCGATGAGGAAGGCGAGCGCGAAGCCGAGCTGGATCAGGACGGGCACGCGCAGCGGGTGCTCGGCGTGCCCGAGCGCGCGCCGCTCGGCGATCGTGCGCGAGAGGAGCTGTTCGACGGGCCGGTAGATCACGGAGATCACGACGAACATCACCGACCAGAGCAGCGCGATCCGCGAGGCCGCGGCTTCGCTGAGAACGTGGCTCGCGATCGAGAAGTACGCGAGCGTCAGCAGGCCCGTGCTGGCGATCCCGATCGAGAGGATCCGCGCGCCGCGCCCGTAGGAGCGCGTCCTCGTCTCGGCGGGAGCGCCTGACCCGGCGGCGCCCGGGCGTCCGGGGACGGCGGGGCTAGAGGCGGACAAGGAGCATCGTCCACGGGAAGGGCGAGCGGACCTCGATCACCTTCCCGTGGCGTGAGAGGAGCTCGACGAAGGCGCGCCGGGACCAGTGGTTCAAGTGCCCGGGGGTGTTCCCGAGGTCCGGCCAGTAGGCGCCGCGCGCCATGTTGAGCATCCGCCAGAGGGGCTCGCGGGGGACGGAGACGAGCAGGTGGCGCTCGGCGCAGCGGGCCATCTCGGCGAGGGTGCGCTCGGGGTCGGGGACGTGCTCGAGGACCTCGATGGCGCTCGCGAGGTCGAACTCGTCGGACTCGAAGGGGAGGCTCTCGGCGGGCATCACCCGGTACTCGAGGTTCGGGGCGCGCCGCGCGGCCCAGCCGGCCTGGATCGACTCCTCCTCGAGGTCGATCCCGACGATTCGCCGTTTGGGCATCCGTCGCGCCCAGCGGTGCACGAGGACGCCCTCGCCGCAGCCGACGTCCAGGAGCGAGCGGGGGTCCGCGCGGTCCAGGAGCTCGTCGAGGTCGCGCTCAAAGCCGGCCATCAGCCGCCGCGCGACGGGGTTGGTGGAGCCGTACTTGTCGTAGGTGTTCCCGGTGACGATCCCGTCGCGGGAGGTCGTGACCCCGCCCGTGACGCCGCTCAAGCGTGCGCCTCCTCGCGCAACGTGGACATGTCCCCGGGTTCGTAGTGCGAGGGGGCGACGCCGAGCTCGAGCTCGATGCGCCGGACGCGCTCGAAGGTCTTCTGGGTCATGACGCGCTGGGCGGCGAGGAGGTCGCCGATCACGCCGAGCGCCCAGAGGACGACGGCGGCGATGAAGAGGACGGCGCCGAGGATCAGCGACTGGACGTGCCCCTTGCCGGAGCCTTCGGCGTAGGCGACGGCGAAGCGGATCCAGACGGCGAGGGCGAGCACGCCGATGGCGGCGGCGAGGGTCCAGAAGACGCGGAGGGGCTCGTACTGGGCGTAGATGCGGAAGATCGAGATGGCGTTGCGCCGGACGTAGGACCACATCGAGGGGAAGAGGCGGGACTCGCGGGTGACGGGGTTGGTGCGCACGGGGACGTGCTCAGTGGCGACGAGCATCTTCCCGGCCTGGATGATCGTCTCCAGGGTGTAGGTGAACTTGGAGACGACGAGCATCTGGATCGCGGCCTCGCGGTTGTAGGCGCGGAAGCCCGAGGTGGTGTCGGGGAGGGAGGTCGAGGAGGCCTGCCGCACGACCCACGAGCCCAGGCGCTGCAGGGCCTTCTTGATCGGGGAGAAGTGCTCGATGGTGGTGACCTCGCGGTCCCCGACGACCATGTCGGCGCGCCCTTCGAGGATCGGCCGGACGAGCTTGCGGACGTCGGGCCCGTAGTACTGGTTGTCGGCGTCGGTGTTGACGATGACGTCGGCGCCGAGCTTGAGGCAGGCGTCGAGGCCGGCCTGGAAGCCGGTGGCGAGGCCCTTGTTGGAGGTGAGGCGGACGACGTGGTCGACGCCTTCGCGGTGGGCGACGGCGACGGTCTCGTCGGTGGAGCCGTCGTCGATGACGAGCCACTCGACGGTCTGAAAGCCCTCGACCTCGCGGGGGAGCTCGGCGAGGGTGAGCGGGAGCGTCTGGGCCTCGTTCCAGCAGGGGATCTGGATGATGAGCTTCATCGGGCGCCTTCAAGCGTAGCTCCCGCGATATCCCGGCGCGCGCCCGCCTCCGGCGGGCACCCGGCGGGGGTCAGTGCGTTCGGGGCGGACGGTAGGCTCCTTGCCGTGCCGACACCGCCCTCGCTTTCTTGACCGAGCGCAACTGGGCGAGGATCGCCTTCTTCGCGCTCTGCGTGGGCGCGCTGATCGGGTTCTTCGCCTTCCCGACGTACCCGACGTACGACTCCTACTACGCGCTGATCTGGGGCCGGGACGTGCTGCACCTGCACGTGCCGGTCTTCCAGGTCTACCGCGCCCCGACGGAGCACCCGCTGGCGATCGCGTTCGGGGTGCTGGCGTCGATGTTCGGGCAGGCGGGGGACCGGCTGATGATCCTCGGGGCGATCGGCTCGTTCGTGGCGCTGGTGGCGGGCCTGTACCGCCTGGGGCGCGTGACGTTCGGCCCGCTCGTCGGGGCGATCGCCGCGGGGATCCTGCTGACGCGCTTTGACTACGAGTACCTCGCGGCGCAGGGGTATCTGGACTTCTCCTACATGGCGCTGATCGTGTGGGCGGGGGCGCTTGAGGCCGCCCGTCCGCGTCGGGGGGCGCCGGTCCTCGCGTTGCTGGCGCTGGCGGGGCTGCTGCGCCCGGACGCGTGGCTGCTCTCGGGGGGGTACTTCGTGTGGTGGGTGTGGCCGCTGCTCGCGGGGTGGGCGCGGGGGGAGAGCGTGGCCGCCGGCCGGTCGGGATCTGCGTTCGTCGAGACGGGCGAGTCGGGGGGCGCGGGCATCGAGACGGGGGAGTGGCGGACGGTGCTCGTGTGCGTGGCGCTCGCGGCTGCAGGGCCGCTCCTCTGGGCCACAGTCGATGCGCTGGTGACGGGGGACCCGACGTACTCGCTGCACTCCACGAAGGGCCTCGCCGAAGCGCTCGGGCGCACGCAGGGCCTCGGGAACATCCCGGGGGCGGCGTGGGGGTTCATGGTGCGCCTGGACAAGCTGCCGCTGGTGCTCGGGGGGATGGCGGGGGCGATCATCGGGGTGCTGCTGGTCCCGCGACGCGTGGGGGTGCCGCTGGCGCTGCTGGCCTCGGGCCTCGGGACGTTCTTCCTGCTGGGGGCGGCGGGGACGTCGGTGATCGACCGCTACCTGCTGACGCCCGCGGTGCTCGTGATGCTCTTCGGGGCGCTGGCGATCGGGGGGTGGTCGCTGCTGGAGCCCGGGGGCGTCCTGCGGCGCGTGTGGATCGTGGCGGCGGGGGCGCTGGTGGCGGTGGGGGTGGCGCAGGCGGCGGCGACGGTGAGCCTGACGGGCATCGAATCCGAACTGGCGTTCCGGGACGACTCGCACCGGGCGCTGGCGCGGGTGCTGGGGGATCCGGTGGTGCGGGCGGACCTGCGCCGGTGCGGCCCGCTGTCGCTGCCCAACCACAAGCTGATCCCCGACGCGCGCTGGATCCTCGACGCGGGGCCGGGGAGGGTGCTCGCGCGCAGCCAGGCGCGCGTGGAGGCGGAGCACGGGAAAGAGGCGCTGCGCCGGCGCGTCTCACACGGGGTGGCGATCTACCCGACAGGCGAAGCGGTGTTCCGCCAGGCGATCGTGGACATCGACGACGACCCCCTGGACCAGGTCCCCCGACCGGGGTTCCGGCGCGTCCTGACGAGCCAGTATTACGCGGTGTATGTCAGCTGCTGAGGCCCGCGCGCCATCCGGGGACCCCCCCGCCGGGGGGCTCGAGGGGGCATCGACGGGCGGGCGATCTGAAAAGAGTGGTTGGACCGGCGGGCCGTGGCCGTGGTGGGCGGCCCTGGCGGGCGTCCTCGCGCTCGCGCTCGGGCTGCGGCTGTGGGGGATCGGGGAGGGGCTGCCCTACGCGTACAACGCGGACGAGAACGCGCACTTCGTCCCGCGGGCGATCGGGATGTTCGTCCTCGGCCCGAACCCGCACTACTTCGCGAACCCCCCGGCGCTGACGTACCTCCTGCACGGGGTCCTCGCGGTCTGGTTCGGGGGCCGGGCGGGGGTCTCGCGGACGTTCGCGGTGGACCCGACGGAGGTCTTCGTGGTCGCCCGCGTGACGGTGGCGCTGCTCGGGACCCTCGCGGTGTGGCTGCTGTACCTCTTCGGGGCGCGCCTCTTCGACCGGCGCGTGGGCCTGCTCGCGGCGGCGCTCGGCGGGGTGGCGTTCCTGCCGGTCTTCTACTCCCACCTGGCCCTGAACGACGTCCCGACCCTGGCGCCCCTGACGCTCTCGCTCCTGGGGAGCGCGGGGGTGCTGCGGCGGGGGCGTCCCCGCGACTACGCGCTGGCGGGGATCGGCCTGGGGGTGGGGTGCGCGACGAAGTACACGGCGGGGATAGTTTTTCTGCCGCTGCTGGCGGCGGCGGCCCTGAGGTACCTTGACGCGCTCCCGCGCACCCGAGCGACCCCGTCATCGCGGGCGCCCTCGCCGGAGGGCTCCTCCCGGATGGCCGGCGCGACCTCGCCGACGTCGGTTGGCTCCGCTTCGGACTCCCCGCGGCGCGTGCTCACGGGCCTCGCGCTCGCGGGGGGCGCGGCGCTCGTCTCGTTCCTGATCGCCAACCCCTACGCGCTCCTCGACCCCGGGGCCTTCCACGCGGGCCTCACGCACCAGTCGCACGTCTCCGAAGAAGGGCAGGGAAAGCTCGGCGCGGGCCACGCGGGGGCGCTCCTCTACTACCTATGGTCCCTCGGCTGGGGTCTCGGCTGGGCGCCCGCGCTCGCCGCGCTCGGCGGCGCCGTGAGGGTCTGGTGGCGCGACCCCCGCCTCGGCTGGCTCTTGGTGCCCGCGCCGGTGCTCTACCTCGCCTTCATGGGCCTGCAGGGACGGTACTTCGGGCGGTGGCTGTTGCCGATCTTCCCGATCCTCTGCGTCCTGGCGGCCTTCTTCGCGCTCGAGCTCGTCGACGCGCTCGTGCGGCGGACGACGCGGCCGGGAGGGTCGCGGCCGGATGCGCCGCCGCCGCAGGCACCGTGGCTGCGGCCTTTACTCATCACGCTCGCAGTTCTCGCGCTCTGCGCGCAGGGCCTCTACTACAGCGTCCACTCCGACCGGGTCCTCTCGCGCCCCGACACCCGCAACCTCGCGCGGGCCTGGATGGTCGCGCACGTCCCCCTCGGGACGAGGGTCGTGATCGAGCCGATCCTCCCGGACGCCTGGGCGCAGGACGTCGGCCGCGCCCTCCCCACCGAACGGGGGTACCGGTGGGTGAAGTACCGCTCCTTACTCTCCCTCCTCGGCCCCGGGGGGGCGATCGAACCCGAAGCGCGGCGGACCGTGAGCCTCGAGGACTACGAGCGCACCCTCGGCCCGGCCCTGATCCCCTACTACGAAAGCCGGGGCTTCTGCTGGGTGCTCACCGGCTCCACCCAGTCCGGGCGCGCCCTCGCCGAACCCCGCGCGGTCCCGCCCGCGATCGCCTACTACCGCGCCCTGGCCTCGGAGGGGGAAGTCGCCTACCGCATCTCTCCCTACGCGCCCGGCGCACGACCCGTCCCGTTCAACTTCGACTGGTCCTTCGACTACTACCCCCGCGCCTACGAGCGGCCCGGCCCGGAAATTGCGATCTACCGCCTGCGCGGCCCGCGCTGCGCGCGAGGGTGAGGTCTATCCTTGATCTGAGATGCCGATCCGCACCGACACCGATCACGCCCACCTCGCACGCGCGATCGAGCTCGCCGGGAGGGGGGGTGGAGAGGTCAAACCGAACCCCGTCGTCGGCGCCGTGATCGCACGCGACGGTGAGACCCTCGGGGAGGGCTGGCATGAACGCTTCGGCGGGGCGCACGCCGAGGCCAACGCGATCGAGGCCTGCGGCATGGCCGACCTCAGCGAGGCCACCCTTTACGTCTCCCTCGAGCCCTGCTGTCACGAGGGCAAGACACCGCCCTGCACCGAGGCCATCCTCCAGGCCGGGATCAGGCGCGTGGTGATCGGCTCCGACGACCCCACCGAGAAGGCCAGCGGGCGCAGCCTGGGCATCCTCCGCGACGAGGGCGTCGAGGTCGTGATGGCCGACGGCGAGCTCGCCACGCGCTCGCGCCTGCTCAACCAGGCCTTCCGCAAGCACGCCCGCGTCGCGCGTCCCTGGGTCCTCTTCAAGTCCGCCATGACCCTCGACGGGAAGGTCGCCACCCGCGCCGGAGACTCCAAGTGGATCAGCGGTGAGGACAGCCGCGAGCTCGCCCACCGCTGGCGCGCGAGCGTCGACGCCGTCGTGGTTGGGATCGGGACCGCCCTCGCCGACGACCCCCAGCTAACCGCCCGACCCGAAGGGCTCCCCGCCGAGCTCGACCGCCAGCCCCGCCGCGTCGTCTTCGACTCCACCGCCCGCCTGCCCCCCACGTCCCAGATCGTCGGAGCCGCCGCGAAGATCCCCACCACCCTCGTCGTCTCCCGCGCCGCCGCCCGCTCGGACACCGACGCCCTCGAAGCCGCCGGCCTCGAGGTCATCGTGGCGACCGGCGAGAACGAGCCCGCGCGCGTGCGCTCCGCCCTGGACCAGCTCGGCGCCGCCGGCGTCACCGCGATCCTCCTCGAGGGCGGCCCCTACCTCGCCGGCGCCTTCCTCGACGCCGGTGAGATCGACGAGATCCGCCTCTTCCTCGCGCCCATGCTCCTCGGCGGGCGCACCGCGCGCGACCCCCTCGAGGGCGAGGGCGTCGAGCGGATCTCCGAGGCGCTGCGCGCGCTCACCTTCGAGTGCGAGCGCGTGGGGGAGGATCTCCTTGTCTCAGCGCGCCTGCGCGAGTGGTGAGCGGCGTGCCATGTTCACGGGGCTGATCGCCGACCTCGGGACGGTTCTCGCGCTCGATCCCGACGGCGGGGAGCGGGGTGTGGGTGTCAACGAAAAAACGACGCCGCGCGCGCGCGCGCGCGAGGGCGCGGGTATGAAGCTGCGGATCGCGACGCGTCTCGCGGGGGAGCTGCGGGAGGGGGACTCGATCGCGGTGAACGGCGTCTGCCTGACCGCGACGGACCTCGACGGGGAGGGGTTCGCCGCGGAGGCGATGCTCGAGACCCTCAGGCGCTCCTCGCTCGGGACCCTGGAGGTCGGCTCGACGGTGAACTTGGAGCTTGCCCTGCGCGCCGACGGGCGCCTGGGGGGGCACGTCGTGCAGGGGCACGTCGACGGCACGGGCAGGATCGCGGAAATCCGCCCGGAGGGCTTCGCGCGGGTGCTCCGGATCGACGCCGAGCCGGCGCTGCTGCGGTATCTGGTGGAGAAGGGCTCGATCGCGGTGGACGGCGTGAGCCTGACCGTGAGCGCCCTGCACGGGGACGGCTTCTCGGTCTCGCTGATCCCCGAGACCCTCACGCGGACGACGCTCGGCCGTGCCGTGGAGGGCCGTACGGTTAACCTGGAGGTCGACGTTCTCGCCAAGCACGTTGAGCGACTCCTTCAGACCAGCGCGTGAGCGACACCACGATCCCGGAGACCATGACCCCCTCCACGACCACGACCCCCTTTGCGACGATCGAGGAGGCGATCGAGGAGGTCCGCCAGGGGAAGATGATCGTGGTCTGCGACGACGAGGACCGCGAGAACGAGGGCGACGTGGTGATGGCCGCGCAGTTCGTGACGCCGGAGGCGATCAACTTCATGGCCAAGGAGGCCCGGGGCTGGATCTGCCTGGCCCTGACCCCGCAGCGCTGCGAGGAGCTCGAGCTGAAGCTGATGACCGCGAAGAACGAGTCCGCGCTGCAGACGCCGTTCACGGTCACGGTCGAGGCGCGCGACGGGGTCACGACGGGGGTCTCCGCGCACGACCGCGCGCACACGATGCAGGTCGCGATCGACCCGCGCTCGCGACCCGAGGACCTCGTGCAGCCCGGTCACGTGAGCCCCCTGAAGGCGAAGGCG
>DASZFE010000089.1:0-3025 GCA_035940155.1 Solirubrobacteraceae bacterium
AGGCGGGCGCGGGCGGCGGTCGCGTCCCGCGCGGCTCGGGCTCCGGACGGCGGGGGTGAGCCCGGCCGCCCCCGTGAACCCGCGCGGCGGCGTTGATCTCGGATCTCAAGTGCGGGCCCCGCGCGGCCGAGAAGAGGACGAGATGCCGATGAGCGCGACGAGGGGGAGGAACGGGACGATGTCCACGGGGCGGAAGGCGAGGGGCGCGATCGCCGCGCTCGGGGCGGGCGCGGCGCTGGTCGCGGGCGCGATCACGATGGGCGGCTGCGGGGCCTCCGAGGCGCTCGACCCGGTCGCCCGGGCGGCGCAGGTGACCGGCGAACAGCCCGGGGCGCGGTTCACGATGACGATGCGGATGTCCGCCCCGGGCCTCTCCAGCGGCTTCACGATCACCGCGAAGGGCTACGTCGACGAGCGTTCGCACTCGGGCGAGCTGACCATGGACTTCTCCCAGATGCCCTTCGCCTCCGCGCTCGGCGGCAACGGGACCTTCAAGATGATCTTCGCCTATCCCGTGATCTACATGAACGTGCCCTTCATGGCGGGGAAGCTCCCGGAAGGGAAGACCTGGATGAAGGCCGATCTGAGCAAGGCCGCGCAGGCGATGGGGGCCGGCGGCTCACAGCTCTCCTCCTTCGACCAGACCGACCCGACGCAGTTCCTGAGCTACCTGCGCGCGAGCTCGGGCGGCGTGACGAAGCTCGGCCAGGAGTCGGTCGAGGGCGTCCAGGCGACCCACTACCGGGCGACGATCCAGCTGAGCCACATTCTCGAACGCTATCCCTCCGCCCAGCAGGCGGCGATGCGCTCCGCGCTCGCGAAGCTCGGGAACGGGGATTCGATCCCCGTGGACGCCTGGGTGGACGCCCAGGGACGGGTGCGCCGGGAGCAGGTCCAGATCGGCTCGACCGCCGCCGGCTCCACGGCGCCCGGCGGCGCGGGAGCGACCGGGGCCGTGGGCGGGACGATCACGATCGACTTCCAGAGCTTCGGGCCGGTCCCCCCGATCGTGCCCCCGCCGGCCAATGAAGTGGTCGACGCGGGTGCGATGGCGTCCTCCGCAATGAGCTCCGGCGGGTAGAGCCCCCGCTCAGCAGGGGGCGCCGAGCTCGGCCGTGTAGGTCGCGCCGGGCTGGCCCTGCGAGAGGAAGCCCGGGGCGGCGGGCGCGACGCCGACGCCGAGGTCGCGGAAGCCGGGGGCGAGGAGGATGAGCCGGTGGGGCACGGAGCGCATCCAGGCGCCGAGCATCGCGGCGGGGGTCGCCTCGCCCCGGATGCCCCAGCCGATGTTCTGCGCGGTGCAGACGGGCGTCCCCCTCGGGACGTAGGAGAGCGAGAGGACGCGCTGCAGGGGCGTCTCCCCGGAGAGGCTCCTGTCGGCGAAGTAGTTCCCGGCGACCATGTCACGGGATTGGCCGCTCGCCACGCGCTGGAGCCGGGGGTTGAAACGGAGCGTGCGCAGGTGGCGGCGGGCGCGCACGAGGTCGATCAGGCAGAGCGTGGCGGCGTCGATCGCGGAGAGGTTCGTCGGAGCGGGGCGCAGGTGCGTGTTCGCGCACCCCTTCGCGGGTCTGGCCGCGACGGGCTTGACAGCGTGCGCGGCGGCCGCGGGAAGCGCGCGCGCGCCGGCCGCGGCGAGGGCGGCAAGGGCTGCGATGAGCGCGATCGATAGACTGGCCATACCGCGCTGGCCGAGCGCCTCCTGGCGTCGCGGGCACGGGTGCGGGTGTCGCTTGATGTTCAAAGCCATCTCGATGCGCTCCCCCTATGCAGAGCGAAACGATCGTCGCACGGGTGCGCTCGTGAGGACGTCATTGCAACATCCCCTCCGGACGCCCTCGGGTCCGCGCGTCGAGAAAGAGCTGCCATCCATTGGGGGGTCGTCCAATGGCAGGACATCAGGTTTTGGTCCTGAGAATCGGGGTTCGAGTCCCTGCCCCCCATCTCAGTGCCGGCAACCACGGGGGTCCTCCCCGGCGGGCGCCCCGACGGCGATCGTGCCACGGGGGTCCCGCCGATGAGCGCGCCGACGGCGATCGTGCTGGCCGCGGGCCAGGGGACGCGGATGCGCTCGCAGACGCCGAAGGTCCTGCACGAGCTCTGCGGCCTGCCGATGGTCTGCTGGCCCGTGCGGGCCGCGCTCGCGGCGGGCGCGGGGCGGGTCGTTGTCGTGGACGCGCCCGCGGGGGCGCTCGCGGAGGTGCTCCCGGAGGGGGTGCGCACGGTCGTGCAGCCCCGCCCGGACGGGACGGGGGGCGCGGTGATCGCGGCGAGCGCGGAGATCGAGCCACAGGCGACGGTGCTGATCCTCAGCGGGGACGTGCCGCTCGTGAGCGCCGAGGCGATCGCGGGGCTGCTCGCGGCGCACGAGCGGGGAGGGGCGAGCGCGACGGTCGCGAGCACGGTCCTCGAGGACCCTAGGGGCTACGGGCGCGTGGTGCGCAGGTCCGACGGGGGGCTCGCGCGGATCGTCGAGACGAAGGCCCCGGGGGACGCGAGCGAGGAGGAGCTTGCGATACGCGAGGTCAACACGGGCGTGTACGTCTTCGCGGGCGCGGCGCTCCTCGAGGTCCTCCCGCGCCTTACGAGCGGGAACGCGCAGGGGGAGCTCTACCTGCCGCAGGCCCTCGATCTGCTGCTCGCCGACGGCGAGGGGGTCGCGGTGGAGGTCCTCGACGATCCGGGGCTCGTGCTGGGCGTGAACGACCGGGTCGCCCTCGCGCGGGTCCAGGCGCTCGCCCAGCGCTCGATCCAGGAGCGCCACATGCTCGCGGGAGTGACCATCGTGGACCCCGCGAGCACGCAGATCGACGTCGACGTGCAGATCGGCCCGGACGCGAGGATCGAGCCGGGGACGCAGCTGAAGGGGGCGAGCAGGGTCGGCCCGGGCGCGAGGGTCGGCCCGCAGAGCACGGTGATCGACTCGGAGATCGGCGCGGGGGCGCTCGTGCGGGTCGCGTGGCTGGA
The DNA here is from genome assembly GCA_035940155.1 of Solirubrobacteraceae bacterium. GTDB lineage: Bacteria > Actinomycetota > Thermoleophilia > Solirubrobacterales > Solirubrobacteraceae > Palsa-744. The sequence goes on from DASZFE010000089.1 coordinate 2,968, forward strand.
AGGGGCGACCGTCAAGGAGCGCGCGAGCGTGGGCCCGTTCGCGTACCTGCGCCCCGGG
>DASZFE010000090.1:0-9998 GCA_035940155.1 Solirubrobacteraceae bacterium
TCTCAACTTTGTTGATCTGACCGGACGTGGGGCGATTCCGGCTCCAATCGAGGGACCGGGAGCAGCGTCGTGTGCTGATCCTGCAACTTGGGTAATATGTGGGGTTCTTGGTGGTTACATAATCAAGGAAAGTGTCGAATCGCTTTACAATTCTTTCGCAGGCGAAGAAGCTGGAGACGAAGGCGGGGCAGAATTCAAGGCACGCCAGAAGGAAGAAGCTGAATGCGAAGCAGAGTCTGCGGAAGAACTAGGCAAGCGACTCAGGCGTGAAGGAGAAGAACTGTTGGGACGTAGCCACTCGAAAGCCACTGGTGAACGATGGCAGGAATGGTATAACAAACTCAGCAAGGGCGACCGCCGTCTGTGCAGGAAGACAGAAGGTCCAGTCCGACGACGTGGTGGCTGAACATGGCTGTACGCTTTCTCAAGCTGACAATCATCCGTACTCTATATGGTGCTTGTCGATTGATCGATGAGGTGGCTTACAGACCTGCGGTTGTAAAGCTGACACGGTGCCTTCCTTGGTTCTGGTGTTGCCAGCTAGCCCACCTCTCGATCAAGCTCGACGAACGCTGGCAGATGGGATACTGGGATGCTTCTGACGCTCCACCTAAGCCCGATCGTCTCTGCGACGCTTGCCAGCGGCGAGCCGCTTGGTTAGAAGCTGGCGGACACTACGATGGGATTGATGGCGATGGCGATGACAGCAAGCGTGATTACATGAAAAGTCATCCAGTGAATCTTTGTGGTTGGTGTCACCTCGACGTTGACTTCGATGCGCCGCCTCAGAATGCGGAGGAGCTAAAGCTGCTGCTTGAAGACGCTGCCTCACGGAGCATAGAGTGGCGATGGCGATGGCACCCTGGCTAAGAGTATCGTCGAATGCGAAGATCAATCCAGAGGCGATCTGTCCTGGGTTTAGATCGGATATATATAAGGATCGCAACGGCAATGTATATGAGAAGCCAAGAGGTGGAAGTGGACCAGGCGAGCCGTTAGGGATAAACTTAAATCACCTATAAATGTTAATGACCGAGGAAACCCTTCCTATCGTATCGGTATCGTTCACCATAATGGGTTGCGCCACGAAGTGGATGAGAGGATTCCTCATCGTCCGCGGTCTGGTGTTTCGCGGTGCTCGCGGCCTGGCAGGAGGGTGTGTAGGTGGGTGGGGATAAGGTGCTGGGGGAGTGTCCGGTTGAGGTCGGGCGTCAAGTCGTAGGGCTCCTCCCACGGCTCGCGGTACTGGATAGATGGGGTCTTGGCGTGTTCGTGGCGCATCATTCGTGAGAGGCAGTTGATTCGGTCGGCGTCTTGTCCGTCGGCTCCGAGGTCTTCGCGGGAGACGTACCAGTCAACGCCAGACGCGTCGACAACCAGGATCTTCGTCAATGGCCGCTGCGCGAACGGTGGAGCGCGGCGACCCAGTTGCGCGCCGGAGTACCGTCATCGCCGACACGCCACGCATCGGGCAACTCGGACATCGGATGCATCTCATCCTCGATCACGCGCAGGTCGCGGTCATCGATCGCGTGCCTGGCACCCACACGTCGCGCGGGCAGACGCCCCGAACGGATCCAGCGACGGACAGTCTCGGGATTCCTACCCAGCCGATCGGCAGCTTCGGCGACGCTCAACACGAAAGAGATTTTACGCCGAGCATCGGATCGCAAAGACACCAGCAATACGCGCATCCCGCGCCGGCCAGCCACCCCTCAATACCGCGGCGTCCCCTCCGCGAAGCGCTCGATGCCGTCGTCGGGGATCGGCTCCCAGGGGGCCGCGTAGGCGACGTAGGCGCGCCAGGTTGGCCGCACGCCGGGGTCGCCGTCGAAGGCGCCCATCCGCACGCTCATCTGCCGGAGGTCATCGGGGTTGCGGCTGAAGAGGTGCGCGCCGCACTCCCCGCAGAAGAGCTTCTCAAAGCCTCCCTCCGGGTGGCGCCACGCCTTCAGGAGACCCTCCCCCTGCAGGAGCCGCAGGGTCTCCCCGTCGATCCGCGCCGAGAGTGAGGCCGCCGTCCCGGTCCGGCGCTGGCAGCGGGTGCAGTGGCAGTACCCTGCCGCCCGCGCGGGCTCGCTCAGCTCGAAGCGGATGCCCCCGCAGAGACACCCCCCGGTCATCGAGGGCTCGCTCATGGGCGAAGTTTGGCAGAGCCCATTGCAGGCGCGCTCCGGCGTCGTATCCCAAGCGACCGGTAGAACCGTCGCATGGCTCAATCGATCGAGCAGATCAGCTTCGAGTTGACCGCGAACGCCTTGGCCGAGCAGGAGCGCGCCCTCTCGGACCTCAGAGCCCGTGCGGGCATCTTGCTCGCGGCGGCCTCCGTCGCGGGCTCGTTTCTCGGCGCCAAGATCAGCCGCGACTCCTTTGATGCGTGGAGCGTCCTGGCGATGGTCTCGTTTTTGTCCTGCGTGGGCAGCGCGATCTGGGTTCTGCTGCCCCATGAGCTCGTCTTTGCCTTCCGCGGCGAGGCGATCCTCGCTGAGAGCGATGGCCGGGACATGCAAGACGCGGCGGAGGCATATCGCACCGCCGGAATCTGGGCCGAACCCCACCTGAACGCCAACCGCGACAAGATCGGCGAGCTGTCTGACTGGCTGGCCGTAAGCTGCGTGATGCTCGCCGCGGAGATCGTCTTTTGGACCCTCAACCTCCTCTGCTAGGCTGAGCGCATGGCGAATAAGGCACATCAGACCTCGCTGGCGTCGGACCCTCAGACCCCTCCGACGCCGAACCCGCCGAGACCTCGACCACCGGCGCACATGCCCGAGACCGCGCCGCCGAACTTCGCGATCCCAGAAAAGCGCAGCTGGTTCCTGGGCGGCTGGAAGAAGTAGACCACCGCCCCCCGCGGGCCCGCCCCTACTGGATGTGGTTGTAGATCGAGAAGAGGGGCATGTACATCGAGATCACGATGAACCCGACGATGCCGCCGATGAGGATGATCATCACGGGCTCGAGGATCGAGGTGAGGGCCTTCACGGAGGCTTCCACGCGGTCCTCGTAGAAGTCGGCGATCTTGTCAAGCATTTTGTCAAGCGCCCCCGTTTCCTCGCCCACGCCGACCATGTGCGTGACCATCGTCGGGAAGATCGGCGCCTGCGCGAGGGGGGCAGCGATCGTGCCGCCGGCCTTCACGGAGGTGATCACGCCTTCCATCGCCTCGTCCACGGTGACGTTCCCGGCGGTCTTCCCGGTGATCTCCAGCGCGAACAGCAGCGGCACGCCCGCGGCGGTCAGCGAGGCGAGCGTCCGCGACCAGCGCGCGATCGCGACGTCCTGGACGATCGTCCCGATCTTCATCGGCACGCGCAGGCGGAAGCGGTCCCAGTGCGGACGGCCCCAATCTGATTTCTTGAACTTCAGGAACGCCACGACCGCGACTCCTAACCCGCCGAACATCGCCCACCAGTACCCGATCACCGCGTGGGAGAGGAAGACCGAGACCTGCGTGATCTTCGGGAGTTCCCCGCCGAACTGCTTGAAGACTCCCTCGAAGACGGGCACCAGGAAGGTCACAAGGGCCATCATCACGCCCACCGCGAAGAAGACCACCAGGCACGGGTAGATCATCGCCGAGCGGATCATCCGCTTCAGCGAGGCGTCCTTCTCGAGCTGGTCCGCGACGCGCAGGAGCGAGCTCTCGAGCACGCCGCCCGCCTCCCCCGCGCGGACCATCGCGACGAAGAGCTGCGAGAAGACCTTCGGGTGGCGCGCCATCGCGTCGCTCAGCGAGAGGCCCGCCTCGACGTCCTTGCGGACCTGCACGATCGTTTCCTTGATGAACTTGCTCTCGGTCTGTTCCTCCAGGACGTAGAGCGCCCGCAGGATGCTCATCCCCGAGGTGATCATCGTCGCGAGCTGACGCGAGAAGACCGCGAGGTCGCTCGGCTTGGCGACCTGCATGAAGCTCAGCTTGATCTCCTTGGAGCCGCTCTTGTCGGCGATCTCTAAGACGATCAGCCCGCGCGCCTTCAGCTGGTCGGAGACCGCCTGCTTGGAGTCCGCCTCGACCTCCCCCCGCGCCTTCACCCCGGCGACGTCCATGGCTTTGAATACGTACGTGCTCACCGTGGCGCCCCTACGCCGCCGCCAACGTGCCCGCGCCGAGCAGGCGCTTGAGCTCGTCCGTCGTCGCCGAGCGCTGTTCGGCGAGCTTCTGCGTGATCTTCCCCTGGCGCACGAGCGTCGCCAGCGCGGCATCCATCGTCTGCATCCCCGACGCCGAGCCCGTCTGCAGGACCGAGTAGATCTGGTGGGTCTTCCCCTCGCGGATCAGGTTCCGCACCGCGGGGGTCGGCACGAGCACCTCGCACGCGACCACGCGGCCCGAGCCGTCGGCCTTGGGGAGGAGCTGCTGGGTCATGATCCCCTGCAGCGCCACCGAGAGCTGCACCCGGACCTGCCCCTGCTGGTGGGAGGGGAAGACGTCGATCACGCGGTCGATCGTCTGCGCGGCGTCCTGCGTGTGGAGCGTCGCGAAGACCAGGTGCCCCGTCTCCGCCGCGGTCAGGGCCGTGGAGATCGTCTCCAGGTCGCGCATCTCTCCCACGAGGATCACGTCGGGGTCCTGGCGCAGCGCGGCCTTCAGCGCCAACCCGAAGCTCTGCGCGTCCGAGCCGAGCTCGCGCTGGTTGACCAGGCAGCGTTTGTGGCCGTGCAGGAACTCGATCGGGTCCTCGATCGTCATGATGTGCTCCTCACGCGTCGAGTTGATCTCGTCGATCATCGCCGCCAGCGAGGTCGACTTGCCCGAGCCCGTCGGGCCCGTCACGAGCACGAAGCCCCGCGGGCGGCGCGTGAACTCGTGCACCGCCGCCGGCAGACCGAGGTCGTCGATCGAGGTCAGGCCGAAGGGGATCAGGCGGAACGCCGCCCCGATCGCCCCGCGCTGGTAGTACGCGTTCACGCGGAAGCGCGCGTGGCCCGGGATCGAGTACGCGAAGTCGATCTGCCAGTCCGTCTCAAGACGCTGGCGCTGGTCGCCGGTGAGGATCGAGTAGACGATCTCCCGCGTGTCCGTCCCGGAGAGCACCGGGTACTCCTCGATCGGCATCAGCCGCCCCCGCACCCGCACCACCGGGTGCTGGCCCGCGCTCAGGTGCAGATCCGAGGCCCGCCTGGAGACGACCTCCATCAGCAGCTCCGCAAAGTCCATCATCCCCGCGCGCATCGGCGTTCTCGCGGGCCCCGCCGCGCCGCCCCGGGGTACCGTGGACGAAGATACGAGCCCGCCCCGCCCGATGAGAGAGAACTTGCACGCGCGGGCCGCGCGCACGCCTCCGGGACCCGCGCTCAGTGCGTCCCGATCACCCGGGCGACCTCCGCGACGGAGGTCTTGCCCTCCTTGACCTTCTCCAGGCCGTCGTCGCGCAGCCGGCGCATCCCCTGGCGGACGGCCACGTCGCGCAGCTCCTCCGCGGAGCGCCGTTCGAGCGCCAGGCTGCGGACCTCGGGAGTCACGGACATCACCTCGTAGATCCCCGCGCGGCCCTTGTAGCCGCTCCCGTTGCAGCGCCGGCAGCCCACGGGTTCGTAGGCCTCGAGGTCCACTAAGGCCTTGTAGCCGTTATGACGCAGGACCTCCGCGGAGATGATCGTCCGCTGCTTGCAGTTCGAGCAGAGCGTCCGCACGAGCCGCTGCGCGAGCACGCAGTCAAGCGCAGAGGCCACCAGGAAGGGCTCGATCCCCATCTCCACCAGGCGCGTGATCGCCGAGGGCGCGTCGTTGGTGTGCAGCGTGGAGAGCACCAGGTGGCCCGTCAGAGCCGACTCGATCGCGATCTGCGCCGTCTCCCGGTCGCGGATCTCCCCGACCATGATCACGTCGGGGTCCGCGCGGACCATCGCGCGCAGGCCCGCCGCGAAGGTCAGGCCCGCCTTCGGGGAGACCTGCACCTGGGTGACCCCGGGGAGCTGGTACTCGACGGGGTCCTCGACGGTGATGATGTTCTTCTCCGGGGTGTTCAGGGCCTGGAGGGCGGCGTAGAGGGTCGTGGACTTTCCGGAGCCCGTCGGCCCCGTCACGAGGACGGCCCCGTGGGACTCGTGGAAGGCCCCCTCGAAGCGCGCCCGGTCATCCACGCCGAGGCCGAGGATGTCGAGTTTCATCACCACCGAGTCCTTGTCGAGGATGCGCATCACGATCGACTCCCCGTGCACGCTCGGGAGGGTCACCACGCGGAGGTCCACGTGGCGCCCGTCCACCGTCAGGCCCACGCGCCCGTCCTGGGGGACGCGCTTCTCGGAGATGTCCAGCTCGGCCATGATCTTCACCCGCGAGACCACCCCCGCGGCCATCCGCCGGGGCACCGTGGTGATGTCCTGCAGCACCCCGTCCACCCGGAAGCGCACCCGCGTCTCGCGTCCGTCCGGCGCGAGGTGGACGTCGGAGGCGTGCAGCTCCACGGCCTGCGCGACGATCTGGTTCACGAGCTTGATCACCGGGGCGTCCTCGGAGCTCTCGTGCAGGTCGACGACTTCCGCCGCGTCCTGCTCCGCCTCGGCCTGCGCCGCCTCGCCCGTGCTCGTCACGACGTCTTCCAGGCGGTCCAGCCGCGAGATCAGCGCGACGATGTCGTCCGGACAGGCGACCGCGACCCGCACCTCGTAGCCGGTCATGATCGCGATGTCGTCCACCGCGAGCACGTTCGAGGGGTCCGTCATCGCGACCAGCAGCGTCCGCTTGTCCACGAAGGACACCGGGACCGCCTGGTAGCGCTTCGCCGCCGCCGTCGTCACGAGGTTCGCCGCGTTCATGTCCACCGAGAACACGCTCAAGTCCAGGTGGTCCAGCCCGTAGCGTTCCGCCAGCGCCCGCGCCAGGCCGTCGGGGCTGAGGACCTTTTCCTCCACCAGCACCCGCTCCGGGGTCGTCCCCGCGCTCCGGGAGGCCTCGATCGCCTCGTCCACCCGTGCCCGCGGCACGAGTCCCATCTCGACGATCACGTCCGTCAGGAACCGCGCCGAGGAGCCCCGTCGCGTCGGCTTCGTCAGGCCCTTCTCCGCGCTCACGCCCTTCTCCGCGCTCGCCTCCTGCGGCTCCGGAGGGGCCGGGGCGATGATGCCCACCGCCCGCTCCTGCTCCTGCATCCCGAATATCTCGTGCAGGTCCGGGCTCTCTGCCTGGGGCTCGCTCACAGCGCCACCCCCACGCTCGCCGCGCGCTCAGTCCACGTCGGCGCGCAACGCGGCGCGCATGACCTCCCGTGGCGCCTTCCGCCCGGTCCAGAGCTCGAAGCTGAGGGCGCCCTGGGCGAGGAGGATCTCCAGACCGTCCAGCGTGTCCACACCCCTTTCTCGCGCGCGTGAGAGGAGCGGCGTGAGCGGCGTGGGCCCGGCTCGGTAGACGAGATCGACAACATACGAGTACTCACCGACCTGATCGAGTATCCCCGGCAGTTGGTTGAGGTCCGTCCCGGCCTCCGTGGCCGACAGTACGACGGCGTCTCCCATGTGTCCAGAACTCTCGACCTCATCTTGAGGTTTAGTTTCTGGAGTGTTTTTCGTGTTTGCCGGCGGCGCCGTTCCGTAGGCCCGGGGGTCCGCCGCGGTCGCCCCGGAGTCCCCCGGGGCACTCTCGGAGGCGACCTCCAGGCCAACCGAGGTGCAGTTCACCAGCACGTCCGCCACGGGCGCCCGCCGCACCGCCGTGGCCCCCAGCTCCTCCGCGAGCGCCCGCGCGCGCTCGTGCGTGCGGTTCCACACGAAGATCTCCCGCGCCCCCGCCTCGCGCAGCGCCCACACGACCGCCCGGGCGCCCCCCCCGGCACCGAGGACCACCACGCTCAGACCCTCCGGCGAGCGCTCCATCGCGGCGATCAGCCCCGGCGCGTCGGTGTTCTCGGCCGCGATCGACCCGTCGGGCGCGAACGTGAGCGTGTTCGCCGCGCCGATCCCCCGCGCCGCCGCGCTCGCACCGTCCGCGAGCGCGAGCGCGGCCTCCTTGTGGGGGATCGTCACGTTCGCCCCCACGAACCCCGCCCCGCCGAGCGCCCGAACCGTCGGCTCGAAGACCTCCGGCGCGACCGGGAGGAGCTGGTAGCGCCAGTCCGTCAGGCCCACGGCGGCGAGCGCCGCGTTCTGCATCGCCGGCGAGCGGCTGTGGGCAACCGGCCACCCGAGCACTCCCAGGCGCTTCGCCATCCGCGCCGCGCCGCCCCCGTCGCCGTCGCCGCTCATCCGCGCCGCCCCCTCATCCCAGGCCGCCCGTCATCGCCGCCCCGTCAGTGCTTGCAGGCCGGGACGCGCCCGCCGTTGCGGCGCACCGCTTCCCGGTAGGCCGCCGCGTCGCGTTCGAACTTCGCGTAGCTGCGCGAGAAGACCATCTCCCCGCACCCGTCCGCCCCCGCGACGTAGTAGAGGTAGGAGGAGTGCGCCGGGTGGGCCGCCGCTTCGATCGAGGCCATCCCCGGGTTGCCAATCGGCGTCGGCGGCAGGCCCTTGTGCAGACGCGTATTGAAGGGTGAGGGGTTGTGCAGCTGGGCTTCAGTCAGCGGGGCGCTGAAGTCGTCCAGGGCGTAGCGGATCGTCGCGTCGATTCCCAGCGGGATGCCCTGTTTGAGCCGGTTGTAGATCACCGCCGCGATCAGCGGCCGGTCGTGCTCCAGGAGGGCCTCCCGCTCGATCATCGAGGCCACGATCAGCAGTTCGTACGGCGTCAGGTGGAGTGTGTGTGCGCGCGCGATCTCGTGCGCCCCGAAGTTGCTCTTGAAGGCCACGAGCTGCTCTTCCACGAGCTCCTTCGTGGGCGCCCCCGCGTGCATCTCGTACGTCGCCGGGAAGAGGAACCCCTCGAGGCTCGGCGTCCCCGAGGGGGCCCCGTAGTGGGTCGGGTCCAGGCGCCCAGAGTGCGTCGAGGCGTCCAAGTAGCTGCCCGTCAGGCCATTCTCCCTTGCGATCTGAGCGATCTGCCGGCGTGTCTCCCCCTCGGGGATCACGATCTTCACCGGGATCACCGCCGGAGGCGGCTTGCTCAGCGCCTCGATCGCCGCCGCGTAGCTCATGTCTCGGCGCAGTTCGAAGCGCCCCGAGTGCAGATCTCCGCGCCGCCCCTCCAGCAGCGCGCGCAGCTGAAAGAGGAAGCCCGAGGACACCACCCCTTCGCGCGAGAGGATCGACCCGATCTCGCTCGAGCTCGACCCCTTCGGGATCGCCACGATCACCCGCCCGCTCCCCGCACCCGCGAACGGCTGGAACAGCGCCAGCAGGAACCAGATCACGAGCGCCACCGCCACCAGCGCCCCGACCGCGACGATCCGCGCCCTCGTGCTCCGTCCCCGCCGGCGCATCTGACGTTCGCGCTGCTCGCTCCGCCGCACCGCCCGGCGCGCCAACAGCTCCTTCCCCTCCGCCCGCGACTTCCGCGGCGACGGAGGCCCCTCCACCAAGGGCTCCTCTGCCGCCAAGAGCTCCTCGACTGGGGGCTCCGGCACCCCGGGCTCCGCCGTGGGAACCTCGGGTTCGGAGGACCCCGCGATCGGTCGCGTCTCGGTCGGCTCCCCCTCGACCGCCCACGCCTCCTCGACCGGCGCCTCCACGGCCGGCTCATCGATCTCCCCGAGCTCCGGCTCGTGAGCCTCGTGCACCGCCGTTACGGGCAGATCGTCCTCCTCTATCCGCCCTCCCTCGGTTGTTCCGTAGTCGATCGGGGCGTGGGGCTCGCCGTCGGCGGGCGCCGCGGGTTTCGGCTCGGTGGGCGCGGTGGGCGTGGCCCGTTCGCTCCCAGCTCGTTCCGCGCGCGCGCGTTCGCGCTCCTCACGAGCCCGCTCGCGCTCCTCTGCTGTTCGCTCGCCCGCGGAAGATGATCGGCTGCGTGAGAACAAAGTTCGCGCCCCAGACTACCGGGAGCGGTCCGTGGAACCCTCGCCCGTCGCGCCCTCTCGTGCCCGTAGCCAGCTCTCGAGCATGTGCGCCGCCGCCCGCGAGTCCTCGCTCGCGGATCCCCCGCTCCGCTGCGCCAGGCGCGTCGTGAAGCGCTCGTCGTGCAACTCCAC
>DASZFE010000091.1:0-1651 GCA_035940155.1 Solirubrobacteraceae bacterium
GGGGGCTCCTTCGCCCCGAAGAGGACGATCCGCACGTCGGGACGGCGGCGGTGGAGCTCGGCGAGGGCCATCAGCCCGATCGGCACCGCGCGCCGCGTGGTGGAGTGGCGCGCGTAGTAGATCACGGTGTCCCTGCGGCGCTCGACGGGGAGGGGGCGGTAGATCTCGTGGTCCACCCCGAGCTGGAAGGCGTCCGCGCTCGCGCCGTGACGCTCGATCAGGAGGTCCCGCAGCCAGGGGCTCGCGGCGATGCAGTGCAGGCCGTAGCCGTAGGTCTCCTCCGCGAGGGTCCGCTCGACGGAGGTCGCGTAAAACTCGGGCTCGTGGTCGTTGACGAGGTAGGCCCGCGCGCGGCAGTGGTCCAGGGCGAGCGCCGCGTGCACGGTCTGCCAGCCCGTCGCGATCGCCACGTCCGCGCCCTGCCAGGCATCGAAGCCCTTGTAGACCGGACCGTCGAAGTCCGCGAAGTACTCCCGCAGCTCATCCCGCAACCGCCCGGCCCAGACGTCGCGCATGTGGTTGTGGTAGTCCGCGAGCCACACGCTGCACGCGTGCCCGCGGCGCTCCAGGCGGGAGAAGATCTGCAGCAGCGTGTTGTGCCCCCCGCTCCCCCGTGTGAAGGGCGGGATCACGAGCGCGAGGCGCAGGCGCTCGCGCTCGGACATCCCCGGGACCGGATCGAGCAGCGCCGCCGGCCCCTCCCGCCAGACGCGCTCGACGACCGCGTAGTCGTCGTGGGGGAGCATCTGGATCACGTGCTCAGAGGGCGGCAGGCTCGCGGGGGCCGGGCCGCGGGCCGCCTCGCCGCCCGCCGCCTCTCCGCTGCCGGTCACCCCGTTCGCGGCCGCGCCCTCGGTCGCCCCCGTCCCGTTCGCGCGGCCCTCGAGCGAGAGGGCGCTCTGGAGGGGTGCGGGGAGGCGCTCCGCACGGGAGCCGAGCGCCGAGAAGACACGCCGGCCGCCGTGGTGGGCGGCCGCCCGGGCGCTCCAGCGGGCGCGCTCGCCCGCGGCCATCCCCCGCTCGGCCATCCAGCGCCGGTCCGCGGCGAGCTCCGCACGGACGTGCCGCGCGGTCGAGCGCAGCCCGAAGGGCTCCACGTGGCCCGAGGCCTCCCGCAGGCCGCGGTACTCGTCGAAGTAGCGCCGCATGAACTCGACCGGCCCGTAGTCGTGCGCGTGGAGCACGGCGGCCCCGGGGTGGTAGACCTTCGTCCAGCCCGCGCCGAGCAGGTCCGCGCCGAACGCCTGGTCCTCTGAGTAGGCCACATCGCGAAACTCGATCTCCTCCCAACACGCCCGCGCGTAACAGGCGTTGACGTTGGAGAGGAAGCTCGAATCCCCCCGTCCCTGCACCCGCGGGCGCCCGTCCGTGGTGAAGCCCGCGAAGAACTCCGTCAGCTCCCGCGCGATCATCGGGCTCGTCCCCCCCCGGGGGAGGTGCGGACCGTAGGCCGCCCCGATGCGCCCCTCCAGCTCGAACGCCTCCCGGTAGGCCGCCAACCACCCCTCGCACGGCGTCGCGTCCTGGGTCAGGAAGCAGATCAGCTCACCGCTGCACGACTGGGCGCCCAGGTTGCGGGTCCGTCCATGCGCGAACTCGTCGGGGGGCACCTCGAGAACGCGAACGCCGGCTGCCTCGGCGATCGCGATCG
>DASZFE010000092.1:0-2452 GCA_035940155.1 Solirubrobacteraceae bacterium
GTGTGGCAGACCGCGATCAACCCGGTCGTCGCGCTCGAGCTCCTCGACGAGGGGACCTGGAAGGGCGCGGGCGTCCTGGGCCCCGAGGCCTTTCCCCCCGCGCCCTTCCTGGAGCGCTTGGTCGAGCTCGGCTCCCCGCACGGGCAGCGGGAGATGCCGGCCGCAGCAAACCTATAGGCGCCCTTTACAAACAGCTAAGCCGGGCTCCCTAAGTTCGCCTGGATGAGCTTCGCGACTCCCTCGGCGCTGCTTGCGCTCCTCGCCCTCCCGGCGGTGGTCGCGTGGTATGCGATCCGCCGGCGCGAGCGTCGCCGCGCGGCCGAGGCGTTCGTCGCGCCGCGGATGGTCCCGTCGGTGACCCCGCATCGGCCGGGCCGTCGCCGAGAGGTCCCGCTCGCGCTCCTGGTCCTCGCGCTCCTCGCGCTGATCCTCGCGTCGGCGCGCCCGCGGGTGACGCGCACGGTCGCGGTGGAGCGCCTGACGACGATGCTCGCGATCGACGTGAGCGGCTCGATGCTCGCGACCGACGTGAGCCCCAACCGCGTGAGCGCCGCCCAGCGCGCGGCGGACGTCTTCGTGCTCGGGATGCCCTCGCGGGTGGGCGTCGGGGTGATGCAGTTCAACCAGGCCCCGACCGTGTTGGCGCTGCCCACGCGCGATCACGGGGCGGCCCTCGACGCGCTGGGACGTCTGCACGTCGGCGGCGGGACGGCGATCGGCGATGCGATCGTGGAGGCGCTCGGGATCCTGCACGGGAGCGCCGACCCGCCGGCCCGGGCGACGGGCGCGGCCGGCGCCTCGGGGGAATCCGGGCGATCGGGCGCGGCGATCGTCCTGCTCTCCGACGGGAAGGCCACCAGCGGCTCCTCCCCGATCGCGGCCGCACGGGAGGCGGCGCGCCTGCGCATCCCGATCTTCACCGTCGCCCTGGGGACCGCCACGGGAACGATCGCGATCCCCCGACGCGCAGGGGTCGGAGAGGCGGTCGTCCACGTCCCTCCCGACCCGCAGGCGCTCGGCGAAATCGCCCATGCCTCCGGTGGGCGCTCCTACACCGCCGCGGACGCGGGTCGTCTGAGCGAGATCTACAGGCAGCTCGGCGCGCAGCTCGGGCACCGCCGGGAGACGCTCGATCTGACCTACTACCTGATCGGCGCCGGGCTGCTGCTGCTCGTGCTCGGCTCCGCCGCCTCGCTCGCGTGGTTCGGGAGGCTGATCTGAGATGCCCGAGCAGCACCACAAACCCAACCCAGCAAAGGAGAAAGCCCGATGACCGATCACGACGACTCGCCACAGTTCCTGGAGGACCCGCGCATCGCGCTGCACGAGGCGCTCGCGGAGGTCAAGCGCACGATCGTCGGCCAGGACGCGATGCTCGAGCGCCTGCTCGTGAGCCTCCTCGCCGGGGGTCACGTGCTCCTGGAGGGCGTCCCGGGACTCGCGAAGACGCTGACGCTGAAGACGCTGGCGGAGGTCCTCGGGGGCTCCTTCAACCGCGTCCAGTTCACCCCCGACCTCGTCCCCGCGGACCTCGTCGGGACGCGCGTCTACCGGCCGGACAGCGGGCGCTTCGACACCGAGCTCGGGCCGGTGTTCGCGAACTTCCTCCTCGCCGACGAGATCAACCGCGCGCCCGCGAAGGTCCAGTCGGCGCTCCTGGAGGTCATGCAGGAGCGCCAGGTGACGATCGCCGGCACGACCTACCCGGCGCCACGACCGTTCCTGGTGATGGCGACGCAGAACCCGATCGAGTCCGAGGGCACCTACCCCCTCCCCGAGGCCCAGCTGGATCGCTTCCTGATGAAGATCCTCGTCGACTACCCGAGCAGCGGGGAGGAGGCGGCGGTCGTCGGACGCAGCCTTGCCGCCCCACCTGTCACGCAGGAGCGCCTGACGCTGGAGAGCCTGAAGCGCTACGCCCGCGCCGTCCAGGGGGTGCTCGTCGACCGGGAGATGATCGCCTACGCCGTGACCCTCACGGCCGCCACGCGCGACCCCGGCGCACACGGGCTCGGCGACCTCGCGTCCTTCATCGAGTTCGGCTCCAGCCCCCGCGGGTCGATCGGGCTCGTCCACGCCGCGCGCGTGCTCGCGCTCTTCCGCGGTCGCGGCCACGTCACCGGGGAGGACCTCCGCGACCTCGCCCCCGACGTCCTGCGCCACCGGATCGTCCTCTCCTACGACGCCCTCTCGGAGGGGGTCACCGCGGATGATCTCCTGACGCGCCTGCTCGAGGCCGTCCCCGAGCCGCGCGCGGATCACATCCGCTACGCCGACTCCGACTGGCAGGCCGACGACGGTCGCCACGCCGACCTGGGCGGGAGGGCCGCATGAGCGAGCCGAGACTGCGGCTGCTCGCCGCCGAGCGTCGGGGCAGGCGGGAGGGGAGTGGCGGGTCCTCCGCTCCGTCCGAGCCCCCGCTCGCCCCTCCCGCCGCGCGCCAGGGTCCGGG